>JALRJA010000238.1 GCA_023255235.1 Flaviramulus sp. | reverse complement strand
AAAAACATATACGCCTTTTGGTAAATAATCAAAAAAGAAATTAGTTGAAGCATCTTTTGTACTTTCATAATACCCCAAACCATCTTGCCATTTGTATCTTGAAATAACGTTTATAGGTTCAAAACCAGATGCTCTCATATCTTTCATGTGAATAAACTCCATGCTTCTATCGCTTCTTAATTCTATACGCACGGTTATTAAGTCGCCAACTTTTAAAGCGGTATTTTCTGTAATTTCAGAAATCTCTAAGCCTAGATTGGTATTAGTTTTAAGAAATAATTTTTTGTTTAATTTAAGTGGTGTTTCAGCTGAAGATATGTTGTCTAAATCTTCAAAATATTGCCAATATAAACCACCCCAAGCAATACCGTTTCCTTTTTTGGTAATGGTAACTTTACCCATTTCTGGTTTAATTTCAGAAGCATTCCATGAGGTTTTATAATATCCAGTTCCAGCTTCAACTTTAACATTTTCAAGTTTTAAAGGCTCTATTTTTTGCTCGCCTAAAACGACATCAACCACATCTGTTACTGATAACCAATCACTACCTTGAAGTAAAAGAGCATAAACAGCTTCGGTAGTAGCTTTGGTTGTTTTCCAGTTGTTAGTTTGCTTGTTTTTGAGTAACCAAACTTTTAAATTATCAATTGTTTTGGTGTCATTTTCTATTTCTGAAAAAGCTTCAATTAACAAAGCTTGGCTTTCAATTGGTGCTTGATACCAAAACCATGAATTGGTGTTTTCTTTCCAATACATTCCTAATTCTGTAGAGCTTATACTGGTTTCTCTTAACGATTGTAAAATTTTTGCAGCTGTTTTGTGATCATTTTTTCTATGTGAAACTAATGCCATTAAGCCTTTTGAATAGAGTGACCTATTTAACCAGTATTTCTGAATTTGAGTTTGATAATAGGTTGTTATTTCTTCAACTTCGTTAGATTTTTTAATCTCAGGATAGAAGCTACGAGCATATAAATAATGCAATTGTGTATAGCTTAAATGGTCTTTATTTAAGTCTGCATTAGCATTATATTTTCTAAGGTCTTTATATTCTTTAACAAATTCTGAATCAAGGTAGCTTATAGCGTTTTTAATCATTTGGTCTTCATTTAAAATACTTGCTTTTAGGTGTTTTAAATGCCCAAAACCAGCTACGATATGCTGGGTTATGTATCTATTTTCTCTACCGCCAGCAAACCATGCCCAAGCACCAGAACTCATTTGGTTGTTTTTAAGTTTGCTAATTGCCAATTCCTCCTCCATTTTCATCTTGTTTAAATCAAATAATAAGGCAATACGCTTTTTTTGCTCTGTTTCGCTTTGTGCATCTCGCAACCATGGTGTTTCTTGAATTATTATAGATTTTAATTCTTCGTTTTTTTCAAGATTAGACATAAGTGCATCTGCATTTTTCCATTGATTGAAAACTTCTTGAATTCTTGGGTTTGAATTGGCTATGTAGCTTGCTAAAGCATTTGCATAATACCGCGAAAAAGTTTGTTCATTACACGCATAGGGGTATTCCATTAAGTAAGGAAGTGCTTGTACAGCATACCATACTGGGTTAGAAGTCATTTCTAATGTTAGCTTATGGTTTTTAAGTGTTTTAGAAGTATTGGTTTGTAATTTATCTAAAGTAAATGTTTTAGTTTGGTTGCTTTGTATCCACATGGGTAAGGTTTCGGTAACTAACATTCTATTACTTAAAACTGGTAGGGCGTTTTGTTCACCATCACTAAAATTTCCAGATTTGGCAATTATTTTATACTGAACAGCTTGCACATAATCAGGAATATTTAAATGCCATGAAACTTGTGTATTTCCTTTGGCATTTACTGTAAAAGAAGTCTCATTTAATTTTTTTGAAAGGCTAGAATATAGCAATTTTTCTGTAATTTCTTCACCTGTAATTGCATTAGTTAGTATTAAAATAGCTTGCCCAGAAAGTTGCCTATCTGTTAAGTTTGCAATTTTGGTACTAATAGTTATCTTGTCTACTTCTCGTAAAAAACGAGGTGCATTTGGGATAACCATAAGTTCTTTTTGTGTAACTGTAGTTTCTATTTTTGTTGCACTCTCTAAGGTTTTGGTGTGTGCTAATAATTGTAATTTCCACTGGGTTAGAGCGTCGGGTGTAGTAAAGCTAAAACTTATATTACCTAATTTATCGGTTTCTAAATGCGGAAAGAAAAAGGCTGTTTCTTGAAGATTTTTTCTAATTGAAACAGGTTTATAGTTTTGTTTTTCAGGTGAATTAATATGTTCTTGAGAGTTTATGTTAGGTTCTGTTAAGTCTTGTTTGTTTGCTGTGCTATAACCAGTAACAACAACTTCATCTAAAGAATCTTCTTCTGTCATAGAAAGTACCGTTTCTTCTACTTCTGTAGCATCTTCAACAATTTGAACACCAGAAATTCTACTATTTATAGATTTCATTACATAATTCATATTTCTAAAATAAAACCCAAACCAATTCCATTGGTCATAATTTTGCTGTGGGTAATTAGCAAAAAATCTATCATTATAAACTCTAAAAAAGTTAGTGCCAAAACTTTGAGTTGCACGACTGTTTAAGTGTGAATAATAAATGGTCTTTTCAATTGGGTTAAAATGCCAAGTATGTGGTTTAAATTGGTCTAAAGAGGCATCATACATACTGGCTAATAATTCGGCACTAAGCTTATCACCTTGTGGTCCTTTTATTTTAAATTTCCAAGTTTCATTAGTTCCTGGTTGCAATTTATCTCTAAATGTAATGGTTTCAATATCAAGTTCTGTTTTTGAATATGGCACAGCAATATTTAAAGTGCCAGAGTTAAAACTGTTATATGCTGCATAGCTGTAATGTATAGAAAACCCACCAATATCTTTGGTATTAACAGGTATAGAAATGGTTTTTTTT
>JALRJA010000209.1 GCA_023255235.1 Flaviramulus sp. | reverse complement strand
AGACCAGATACTATTTTTGGCGTTAGTTTCATAACCCTTGCACCAGAGCATGAACTTGTAGAGCAAATTACCACTACTCAAAACAAAGCAGAAGTAAACGCTTATATTCAAGCAACTGCAAAACGCAGTGAGCGTGATAGAATGGCAGATGTGAAAACCATTACAGGCGTTTTTACAGGAGCTTATGCAGAGCATCCGTTTACAAAAAAACCCATTCCTATTTGGATAGGCGATTATGTTTTGGCAGGTTATGGCACAGGTGCTGTTATGTCTGTACCTTGTGGCGACCAGCGCGACTATGATTTTGCAAAGCATTTTGGTATTGACATTCCTAATATTTTTGAAGGTATTGATATTAGTAAAGAAGCCTTTGCTAATAAAGAGAAAACCATTATTGCTAATAGTGATTTTCTAAACGGATTAAACTACAAAAAAGCCACCGAAAAAGTTATTTTTAAATTAGAACAAATTGGGCAAGGCAAAGGCAAAACCAATTACCGTTTGCGAGATGCAGTATTTTCTCGCCAGCGTTATTGGGGAGAACCATTTCCAGTGTATTACATCAATGGAATGCCACAAATGATAGATGAAAAATACTTGCCAGTTGAATTGCCAGAGGTTGAAAAGTATTTACCAACCGAAACCGGAGAACCGCCATTAGGAAATGCCAATGTTTGGGCTTGGGATATTGCTAAAAATAAAGTTGTTTCTAATAATGTAATAGATAATAAAACGGTGTTTCCTTTAGAGTTAAACACCATGCCAGGTTGGGCAGGTAGCTCTCAGTATTTTAATCGCTACATGGACCCTGATAATAACCAAGAAATTTTTTCAAAAGAAGCTATAAATTATTGGCAGCAAGTAGATTTATATATTGGTGGTAGCGAGCATGCCACAGGGCATTTATTGTATTCTCGTTTTTGGCAAAAATTTATGTTTGATAAAGGTTATGTAACCCACGATGAATATGCTAAAAAGCTAATTAATCAAGGGATGATTTTAGGAACGAGTGCTAAAGTGAAAAGTTTAGTAGTTGGTCTTACATACCATGATGATAATGTGCAGAACACTCATCCTATTAAAACCAGAATGCAGTTTTATTCTAAAAACCTTTTGCCAGAAACCAACGATTGGTTTAAAGACGCCAGTATTGAAAATGACACAATAAAGCTCATTCTTGAAGATATTCCTGAGAATTTTGATAAAATTTTTGGTGAAAATAACCCCGTAGCCAACAGCCTAAAGGGTAAAAATGAATCTGATATGATATCGTTTTTAAAAGAGCACTTAATATTTAGGTATATTTATATTCATGCAGATGTAAATTTAATTGATGCTTCAGATAAATTAGATATTGAAACATTCAAAAACTGGAGAAAAGAGCATGCACAGGCAGTTTATTATTATGAAAATGATAAAGATTTTATAGTTTCTCGTGAAGTAGAAAAAATGTCAAAATCTAAGCACAACGTAGTTAATCCTGATGATATTGTAAACCATTATGGAGCCGATAGTTTACGTCTTTATGAAATGTTTTTAGGTCCTTTAGAACAGTATAAGCCATGGAATACTGCTGGTATTACAGGTGTTCATAGTTTCCTTAAAAAATTATGGAAACTGTATATAAATGATACAGGCTTAAACGTTTCAGAAGTATCACCAAGCAAAGAAAATTTAAAAACACTACATAAAACCATTAAAAAGGTACAGGAAGATATTGAACATTTTTCGTTTAATACATCGGTGTCCACCTTTATGATAGCTGTAAACGAGTTAACAACTCAAAAATGTACAAGTAAAACTATCTTAGAACCGCTATTGATTTTAATTTCACCTTATGCACCACATATTGCTGAAGAATTATGGAATCAATTAGGTCATAAAAATTCTATTTCAACAGTGCCTTTTCCAGAGTTTAATGCCAATTATTTGTTAGAGAGCAGCAAAAAGTATCCTATTTCTTTTAATGGTAAAATGCGATTTACCTTAGAGTTGCCTTTAGATTTAAGCAAAGATGAAATAGAAAAAACCGTTTTGGCAAATGAGAAAACACAAGAACAATTACAAGGTAGAACACCTAAAAAAATAATTGTAGTTCCGGGTAAAATTGTCAATATAGTTGGGTAATACCATATTGAAAAGTAGTTTAGAAGTAAACTCAACAAAAACAATTAGTATGAATTTAACATGGAAATAATAGGCTTTGTAGCAGCCATTTTAACAACAGTGGCATTTCTTCCGCAGGTTTATAAAACATGGAAAACCAAAGACGTATCTAGTTTATCGTTACCTATGCTTGTTATGTTTATTATTGGTATTGCTTGCTGGCTTATTTATGGATTTCTAAAAAAGAGTCCTTCAATGATTTTTGCAAACATTATTACAATCGTTTCAGCGTCCCTACTTTTTTATTTTAAAATTAAGTACCATAAAAAATAATTTGTTTTATTAAATATGAATTAT
>JALRJA010000200.1 GCA_023255235.1 Flaviramulus sp. | reverse complement strand
AGGAATTAATTTAGATAGATCGTTAACTTTGTGAATGATATTGAAGAGTTCATCACGACACGAGACATCACCCGGTTTGGTGTTTAATTTAATGCTTGCAAAACCAGCTCCATCTTGCTCTCTGTTGTGCTGCTTTTCCATCATGAGATACATTTTATTTATACCATAAAATGCACTTCCATATTTTTCTTTGTAAAATTCTAATGGCTTTTTAAGTCTTATGAGTGCAATACCGCATTCATGTTTTAAAGCATCGCTCATGGTTATGTTGATGTATTTAATTGCCTCAAAATTATAACTTTTAGTTTTATTTTAAACTGTGTTTTTTTGAGATAGTTCAATATTAAATTGCGTTAGTTGCTCAAACTCTTTTAATCTATATGCAACATCATCTTGCGATAATTTTTGCATACGCTCTGTGCCAAATTTTTCAACACAAAAAGACGCTAGCGTTGACCCATAAATAACCGCATTTTTCATATTTTCAAACGAATAATCTTGGGTTTTTGCTAAATATCCTGCAAACCCTCCTGCAAAGGTATCTCCTGCTCCTGTTGGGTCAAACACTTCTTCTAATGGTAAAGCTGGTGCGTAAAACATAGAATCATTATGAAATAATAAGGCACCGTGTTCGCCTTTTTTAATAACAACATATTTGGGTCCCATTTTATGAATTTTTCGAGCCGCTACAACAAGCGAATACTCGCCTGTTAGTTGTCTGGCTTCTTCATCATTAATGGTAATAACATCTATGCGTTTTATAATGTTTAATAAATCATCTAAGGCACAATCCATCCAAAAATTCATAGTGTCTAAAATAACAAGTTTGGGCTTGGTTGTCATTTGATTTAATACACTAGTTTGAACTAATGGATGTAAATTACCCAGCATAACTACTTGTGCGTTACTATAATTTTCGGGTACAACAGGGTTAAAATTGGCAAGGGTGTTGAGCTCTGTTACTAATGTATCTCGGGTATTCATATCGTTATGATACCGACCACTCCAGAAAAATGTTTTGCCTTCTTTAATAATTTCAATTCCTGAAATGTTAATGTTTTTTTTTGATAAAAGGTCTAAATATTCTTGAGGGAAATCACCTCCAACTACCGAAACAGCAGCCGTATCAATATTAAACTGAGAAGCAGCAAGACCAATAAAGGTTGCAGCGCCTCCAAGAATTTTGTCGGTTTTTCCAAATGGCGTTTCAATAGCATCAAAAGCCACCGTACCAACAATAAGCAATTTACTCATTAAGATTTTAAATTTATTGCAAATATAACGGTTTTAACTACTAAAAAACGAATTTATTTTCTACCAAAATCGGCTGGAATTTCTCCCCAAGCTTTCGTTTCCCATTTTACTATAACAGTTGTATATGTATGGTTATTTAACCAATTTATAGCTCTATCAACTAATTGAAAAAGAGCTTGGTTTTTATCAGTGCGTTTAAGTTTGGTGTTACAGGCTTTCTTTTTAACCCAACTTATTGCGGTTTTAGAGTCGGTGTATAAAATATAGGCACTGTTATTCTTTTTTAAAAGTGCTAAACCGTGTACAATGGCTAAAAATTCGCCTATATTATTTGTGCCTTCTTCAAAAGGGCCTTGACTAAATAGTTGTTTTTTTGTTTTTGTATCTACTCCGCGGTACTCCATTTTACCTGGGTTACCACTAACGGCAGCGTCAACACATATAGAGTTGTAATTAGGTTGCCCTATTTTGTCAAGCTGGTTTTTTGTTAGTTGGCTTCTAAATGTTTTGCTTTTTTCAATATAATCTTTATAGTTTCCTTTAAAAGCATTTTTGGCAGCTTCTAAAGTTAAAAACGATTTGTATTGAGCTCCTTGAAAATTTGTTATTTGTTCTTTACAAGTATTCCAAGTTTCAAAAACACCGGTTTTATGACCTTTCCAAACGGTGTAATATTTTTTTTTGCCCTTAGCCATTATCTAAACATAACACTTTTAAAACAACCTTAGGAAAATATTCCATCTCCAAATCATGAATTTTAGCAGCTACATCTTTGGCTGTGTCGGTTTCATTAACCTGGCATGTTGCTTGAAAAATAATAGTACCTTCATCATACCGTTCATTTACATAATGTATGGTAATACCCGATTGCTTTTCGTTATTTTTCACAACAGCCTCATGTACATTCATGCCATACATACCTTTTCCGCCGTATTTAGGCAATAAAGCAGGGTGTATATTAATCACTTTATTAGGGAATTCCTGTAAAATATGTTCAGGAAATTGTAATAAAAAGCCTGCTAAAACAATTAAATCGGGGTTTAACGCCTTTAATGCATGAAGTATTTCGTTACTTGAAGTAAAAGCATCTTTGTGAAACAATACTGTATTAACATTTAGTTTTTTTGCCCTTTCTAAAACTTGGGCTTTGGGGTTGTTTGTAAACACCTTTATAACGCTAGCATCATCTCTATTGAGAAAAAACTTTATTACGTTTTCAGCATTAGTTCCACTTCCAGAAGCAAAAATCACAATACGTTTCATCTATTGGTTTAGATTAAATTATTCAAAATACCTTTGGTAATTTAAAATCAAAAGGACTATCTTTAAAAACGCTTTCTACTCATTTAATGAATAAGAGCGAATAGTTAAGATTATTCTAGCAAAAAAAAGAATAATTATTAACAATTAGAAGGGAAAACGTAAATAGTTAAAACTAATTTACTAAATTACATTCACATTTTTAAATTAAAGATGTGTTTTAAAAATAAAGTTTTTTATTTTTGCCAACTAATTAAAACCTTAAATTAAAAGATTATGTCAGACATTGCATCAAGAGTAAAAGCGATTATCGTAGACAAATTAGGTGTTGACGAAAACGAAGTTGTAACAGAAGC
>JALRJA010000191.1 GCA_023255235.1 Flaviramulus sp. | reverse complement strand
GCAATTGATGCTTGGCGAGGTGCTAGCAATGTGTTTGTACACACATGGTATGACCAAAGTGGTTTAGGAAGGAACGCCGTGCAAACAAATAATGCAAACCAACCAAGATTTTTTACAAACAACCCTGTTCAACCTTTTTTTCAAGGAGACGCTTTTAATGATGTCCTAATTGTAAACACCCCTAATGGTATGCAAGACCTTACCAATAATGGGCGTGAAGGTTCTATTTTGGCAGTAATGGCGGCTACTAGACGTGGCCAAGTTAATTTTGGTGTTATGGTTGCTAATAATAGATGGTCAATACATGCTAATTGGGGAGATAATAACCTTTATTTTGATCCTGGATTCTGTTGTAGTCCAACAGCAGACCGAAGTTTCAATAATCCCGCCAACGTTGGGGTCATGAATTTATATACTTTCATTAAAGGTGCCAACAATGTTATTGTTAGAGTAAGAAGTGTAACCAGACTAAATGCTACACATACAAGAGCGGCTCTTACTGGAACACCCGATTTTAATATATGTGCAGGGTCTACTGATACTGGTAGCACGGGTTTTTCAGATGCTTCTTTTGTAGAACTAGTAATGTATAATACCAATATACCTGCTGCAACCTACCAAGAAATTGAACAAGACACCATAACCTTTTGGAACCTTTAAAGTGAAAAGTTTAAAATACATATTTTGTTTTTTATTACCTTCAATTTGCTATACGCAGGTAGCATTTCAAAACTTTGGAAATATACAAATGCATCAAGATGCCGAGCTTGGTTTTCATGTAGATTTAGTTAATCAGGGTACATTTAATCAAAATTTGGGTTTGGCTGTTTTTTATAATGAAACAAATCCATTATCTATATCTGGTACTGAGATTCCACGCTTTTATGATGTAGATGTTGAAGTTCCCAACAACCTTTTTTTAGATATTAATACAGAAGTAATAAATAGTTTAAGTTACATTTCCGGATATGTTATCACTCCAAGAAATACACCTTCCATAACCTTAGATTACCTTAAGGATGCTATTTATGTTTTAGAACATGATACAAAACATGTAGATGGTTATGCTAGTTTTGCAGGTACAACAGAATTTAGTTTTCCTATTGGTCATGATCAAAAATTACGCCCATTAATTACCACCAACCCAACGCCTAATACTACCGCAAAGGCAGCTTATTTTGATGAAAACCCTAATTTTCCTTCAACCTTTACAACCAGTTTTGACACAAACCTATCAGAATCTATAATAAGCAGTATAAGTGACATAGAATTTTGGGATTTTGATGGTCCTGATAATTCTCTAGTTACCCTTACTTGGGATGCTGAAAGCGAAATAGATAATTTAGTTTCAGATTTAAATAACCTTAGAGTGGTTGGTTGGCATATAGCAGACCAACAATGGAAAGACTTAGGAAACTCCAATACTACAGGAACACTTTCTGAAGGTACCATAAACTCTGTTATATTTAATCCTTCTGATTATGAAATTATTACCTTCGGCTCTTTTACTACAACAGATGATTTTACTGTTTATAACGTATTCACACCAAATGGTGATGGCATTAACGATACCCTTACTATTAAAGGTATAACAACAGTTAATAACGAATTAAAAATATTTAATCGCTGGGGTAAACTAGTGTATCAGGCAACAAATTATCAAAATGACTGGAATGGTGTATCTGATGTAAATCTTACATTTTCAAAAGGCAAAAAATTACCGGTAGGTACTTACTTCTATACCTTAGAAATTAAAGATTCAGACAAAACTAGTGCTGGTTTCTTCTATATCAATTACTAAAATCACTTAATTAATAGGCTTTATATATCTAAATAAAAACAACAATAATCTGTTTTAAACTTTTGATTGTCATTAAATTACTCGTTTTATTTTTTTTATACCACATAAAATCCTTAAAAAGCTATCATTTAAAAGGGTGTTTACCCATTTTTACAGCAAACTTATTTACCTTTGTGCTGTTTTAAATTTTAGTTAAATGAACAACAAAGTTATCTTAATGATACTTGACGGATGGGGACATTCTCCCAACCCTAAAGTTTCTGCAATAGACCACGCAAATACTCCTTTTATAGATTCACTTTATAAAAAATACTCACACGCCACTTTAAGAACCGATGGGTTACATGTTGGTTTACCAGAAGGGCAAATGGGGAATAGTGAAGTAGGACACATGAACTTAGGTGCAGGCAGAATTGTTTATCAAGATTTAGTTAAGGTAAATTTAGCTGTAAAAAATAAAACACTTCATACAGAAACCGTTTTAGTAAATGAGGAACAATTGCTTCGGGTGTTGAACAATTTGCTCAACAACGCCTTTGAGTCCATTCCTGAAGGCCGAAAAGCCCTTGTCTCGTTTGGCTTACGCAAAGAGGAAAGACAATCTATTTGTCTGGTCTTGTTAAATAATTAAAAAAGTACTTGACAAAAGACATAAAATATGGTATACTATATACTATAGTAACTAAAGGTATTAATCTTAAAGATAATAACCAAAGAACATAAACACAAGAATACATATGAAACACTCCATAGGTAAATCATTCGCAGTAGGCACGGCACAGAATATTTTCACTGTGCCCAATGGTTTCATTGCTGTTGTTTATATGGTGTATACAACAAACACCTCAGGCAACACAGGGTCTTATACCATGTCTTGGCGACACGCCCACGATGTTAACCATGTTATCAGGTTTGCCTATGGTAAGTCACTCAGTGCTGGTGGTTCTGATAAGTTCTCTCAAGGAGAATTAATCATGAAACAAGGTGATTCATTAACAATTACTAATTCGGTAACTATGGATGTGATTGCTACTTTTGAACTACTAAAGGCCCCACCACTGTATGCCTTTGACGGAGAATAACATGGCTCAGACATCATATGATGAGTACTTAAAACAGATCTATGGAGAACCTCAGGCTCCTATGGCACCTCAGGCTCCTATGGCTATGCCTGACATCTCCAACATCCAGCAAGCTTTACAGGGTGTCCAGAATGTCAACCAGAGCTACGTAGCGCCTCAGTTGACTGATCTTGGTATGTTCCGTCAGAACTTTGAGGAAGGCCGCAGGCAAGTTGCTGAGGACATTCTTGCACAGTCTTTGGGTGTTGCTCCGACTAACGGTATGTTCAGTGGAGACAGTGGAACACCCACGGAACTGACAGCTGCTCAGAAGGCTTACTTTGATATTGAGACCCCTGCTGAACGTGACTTCCGTATGCAGCAAGTACAACGTTCTCTTACCCCCGGATGGCTTCAGGCTGTCCTAGGTATTGGTGCTCCTGTTCTGTCTGGTCAGACAAATTATAACATCCGTAGTGAAGAGCTAAAGCGTGAAATTGCTAACCAAGTAGCAGCACAACAAGCAGCTTCTTTACCCAGTGTAACCAGCACAGACAAAAAATATCAAATCAAAAGCATAGATGAATTGAACATTAACA
>JALRJA010000141.1 GCA_023255235.1 Flaviramulus sp. | reverse complement strand
GATCAAGTTATATCCAGTCCTTCAATCAATGCCGATGGATCGGTATATATTAGTGGTCATTATGGAAGGCGTGTACATAGATTTAATGCCGCTACGGGTGATACTTTAAGAACCTTTTACATGGACTCCAGAGTACGCTATTCAGCTCCAGCGTTTGCTGCAACTGGAGAAGTTTATATAATGACTCGTAATAACAATGATAGAGGAGTGCGTAACTTTACACTTGATTTAATAACACAGAATTGGATTTTTGAGACAGGAACTGATTTTAATTGCGTACCCGCTATAGCATCTGATGGAACTATTTATGCCATTGCAACTAACGATAATATTTATGCGATTAACCCAGATGGCACTCAAAAATGGTCTGCAATATATGGGTCAGGTGGTTATGCCAGTTCAGCAATAGCACTTGCAGATGATGGAACAATTTATGCATCTGCTAAACTTAATTCAGGAGGTGATGGCGTTTTGAAAGCGTATAACCCAGCAGACGGTACTGAAAAGTGGTCAGTAACCTTTACAGGTGAAAATGCTGAGAAAGGAGGTCCTGCAGTTGCTGCAGATGGTACTGTGTATTTAGGGAATGCTAGTGGAAAAATGCAAGCATTTAACCCTGTGAATGGTACAATATTATGGACTTATACCGCAAGTGCTACAATTGAAGTGGTTCCTGCTATTGATAACCTAGGCAGACTATATTTTGGGGATACAAGCGGAACATTTTATGTACTTAACAGTGATGGTACAGAAGCTTACACACCTTTAAGTTTAGGTACTAAAATTACATCTCCAGTTGCCATACATTCAGACGGAACAATATATGTAGGTGTTGAAACTGCTTCTGGTGGTAAATTAAGTGCCTTAACAACTTCAGCAACTGGTTTGCAAACTGGGGGTTGGCCTATGTATGGTAAAAATGCAAAACATACATCAAATGTAAACGCCATAACCTTGTCAGCTAATAAAGTTACAATTGAAGGGTTTAAGGTTTTTCCTAACCCTGTAGACACAGGTAAGTTTTTTGTTTCAACAGCTTCAAATAATACTAAAGCCATTAAAATTTTTGATATGCTTGGTAAGCAAGTATATTCAAAAAATGTTGAAGCAAATGAAGTAATAGAAACATCAAATCTAAGAGCTGGTATTTATATTTTGAAGGTAGAAGAGGATGATAAGTTGGCAACAACAAAATTAGTTATTAAATAACTAATTTAAAGGTATAAGAATAAAACAAATACAGCGAAATCTAAAAAGCTGCATTTGTTTTATTATAAAATGTAATTCATCAATCTATGTTAAATTATGAGATTATTAAGTGCACTAATTATAGTTTTTTTATTTGTTATTGTTGGTTGTAAAAATGAGTGTCCTTGTGTTTCAGTTGAGTCTAAGGATATAAAAACAATAGACAAACCTACTATTGAGGATAAAATAGCAAACCTTGAAGACTCCATGAATAACCAAGTAATTGTGGTTTCTCACCGAGGAGACTGGCGAAATGCTCCCGAAAATTCTTTGCAAGCTATACAAAATAGCATTGATATGGGAGTAGATATGGTAGAGATAGATATTCGGGAAACTAAAGATGGACAATTAGTTCTCATGCATGATAAAACAATTGATAGAACAACAAACGGAAAAGGCTTAGTTAGTGAATGGACACTAGATTCTTTGAGAACTTTGTATTTAGTTGATGGATTAGGAGTAGCAACTCAGCATAAGATACCAACTCTTAAAGAGGCTCTAGAAGTATCAAAAGACAAAATTTTAGTGAATTTAGATAAAAGTTACAGCATTTTTGATAAATGTTATGCCATCATCAAAGAAACCAATACACAAGACCAGGTGATTATTAAAGGAGCAAAATCGTTGTCTGAGGTAGAAAGTGAATTTGGATACTATTTAGATAAAGTCCATTTTATGCCAATATTAGGATTGCCTAATAATAACGCAAATGAAATAGTCGATAGGTATTTATCTTCTGACAACCCACCTATTGCTTTTGAATTTACGGTGAAGTATGACAGTATCAAATTCATAAAAGAGTTTAAAAACATTAGAGAAAGAGGGTCTAGCATATGGGTCAATGCATTATGGCCACAACACAATGCAGGTCATGATGATGAAAAAGCAGTTCAAGAACAAGCTATATATGACTGGTTTATTGATAATAATATTGACATCATTCAAACAGATAGGCCTGAATTATTATTGAAGTATTTAAGGAGTAAAGGGCTTCACGATTAAGTTAATTGACTTAGAATTAATATGCCAAACCAGATAAATTTGTTTTAACACGTTAATCTACAAATTCAATGATAAAATATTTTAAAAAGTCACCACAAGGCATTCCAATTGTAGAGGAGTCTGAACAAAAAGCCTTTTACAAAAAACTAAAATGGCAGGTGTTTATTTCGGCTACTTTGGGTTATGGTTTGTACTATGTTTGTAGGCTAAGTTTAAATGTAGTTAAAAAACCTGTAGTTGATGCAGGTGTGTTAACCGAATCAGAATTAGGTATAATAGGCTCTGCTTTGTTTTTTACCTATGCCATAGGCAAGTTAACCAATGGTTTTTTGGCAGATCATAGTAACATAAAACGTTTTATGGCTATAGGTCTTTTGGTATCGGCATTGGCTAATTTAGTTATGGGTTTTACAAGCACATTTATATTTTTTGCACTTTGTTGGGGAGTAAATGGTTGGGCGCAATCTATGGGAGCACCATCTTGTGTGGTATCATTATCACGTTGGTACAAAGATAAAGAACGTGGTAGCTTTTATGGATTTTGGAGTACTAGCCATAATATAGGCGAAGCCTTAACCTATATACTAACAGCCGTAGTTGTATCATATTTTGGATGGCAGTGGGGTTTTAGAGCAGCAGCACTAGTTGGATTGTTGGGAGCGTTACTAATTTCTATTTTCTTCCATGATACACCAGAGAGTAAAGGGTTAGCACCAGTGAACGAAGATTTTAGAAAAGAAAAAACATCAACATGGAGTGAGCAAAAAGAGGCTTTAAAAAACCCCTATGTTTGGATATTGGCATTATCAAGTGCCTTTATGTACATTTCTAGATATGCTGTAAACAGTTGGGGGCCATATTATTTTGAAGCCGCTAAAGGCTATTCACTAACTCAAGCCAATTCTCTTATTGCCATTAGTGCGGTTTGTGGTATAGTTGGCACAGCTTCGTCTGGATTTGTATCTGATAAATTTTTTAAAGGAAGACGAAATATACCTGTTTTAATATTTGGATTGATGAACGTCTTAGCACTATCACTTTTTTTACTTGTTCCAGATAAAATATGGTGGTTGGATGCTTTAAGCATGGTTGTTTTCGGGCTTGGTATAGGAGCATTGATATGCTATTTAGGCGGTTTAATGGCTGTTGATATAACATCAAAAAAAGCTTCAGGAGCAGCACTTGGGATAGTTGGTGTTATGAGTTATGCGGCTGCAGGCATACAAGATATTGCCAGTGGTTATCTTATAGAAAATAACAAAACCATTGTAAACGGAGACACCATATATAATTTTGATACAATAAGTATATTTTGGATTGGAGCAGCACTTATGTCAGTACTACTGGCATTACTGACTTGGAAAAAAACGTAATTGGCTTAATTAAACGTATTTTCAATTATATTTTAAACCAAACATTATTTTAAATTCCATATAGACCATGCTTTTTCAGCTTGTAGTTTAAGCATGTTAAGCCCGTTTATTATGGTGGCTTTGTTTGCTTTACCCTTTTTTAAAAACAGAGTTTCTTCAGGATTGTATATTAAATCGAATAAAATATGCTTAATATTTATAGCATTATAGGGTATTTGTGGACAATCATCAATATTTGGAAAAGTTCCTAAAGGCGAACAATTAATAATTATATTATGGTTTTTCACATCATTTTCAGTTAGCGATTCATAAGTAAATGATACACCTTTTGACAGTTTTCTGGAAACATATTTATAAGTAATACCTAATTCTTTTAAACTAAAGGCAACAGCTTTACTAGCGCCACCTGTACCCAAAATTAATGCCTTTTTATGATGGGCTTTTAAAAATGGTTTGAGTGATTTTTTAAATCCGTAACAATCTGTATTATAACCAATTAATTTGCCTTTTTTATTTATTTTTATGGTGTTTACAGCTCCAATTTCTTGTGCTTTTTTATTTATTTTATCTAAATATGGTATAACTACTTCTTTATACGGAATAGTTACGTTTAAACCTTTTAAATCTTTTGTTTTGTCTATAATTGACGGAAACAACTCAATGTTTTCTATGTCAAAATTCTCGTAAGTAGTATGCTTAATAGCTTCTTTTTCAAATTTATTTTTAAAATAT
Source organism: Flaviramulus sp. (assembly GCA_023255235.1). Lineage (GTDB taxonomy): Bacteria > Bacteroidota > Bacteroidia > Flavobacteriales > Flavobacteriaceae > JALRJA01. The sequence goes on along the minus strand of JALRJA010000141.1, from coordinate 2,593 downwards.
GTTCTTGAAAATGAATAGGATATATTTTTTCCTAAAAGACCTAATTTATTCATTTAGTTATTTTTTTTGTTTTTTGACCATACCATTCTAATGCTAAAACAACGGCAATTCCTAATATAATAAATCCAATAGCATAAGCTGTTTGGGTATTTAATTCTGGCATAAAGCGTTTATAATTTTCAATAATTTTTGTACCTCTTGAATCTAAAAGAAACCCACCTTCTGAGCTTAATTTATAAATGGTTTTTTTCCAAGGCCATACAACACCTAGTGAGCCTATTATAAAGCCTATAATTGCAGAAATGGTAATGTTTTTAAAGTGTTTAAGAATATAACTCAGTAAATGTGAAAAGGTAACTAAACCAGTTACAGAACCCAATGTAAAAACGCTTAAAACTTTAAGCATTCTAATGCGTTCGGGGTTTTTAATAAAACTAAAATCACCACTTAAAATATTATAAAAAGTATCATATAAAGCATTAACAGAATCTACTAATAGCAACACATAATTACCTAAAAGAATAAGAATAAAAGAGCCAGAAAACCCAGGAAGCGTCATTCCTGAAACGCTAATTATTCCGCAGAAAAAAACAAACCAAAGGTTGTCATTTTCTTTTGCTGGATTTAAAAAACTGATACTTGCACCTAATACTACGCCAATTAATAAAGAGGTGTAAGTTTTGTAATTCCACTCATTAAAATCTTTGTTTATATAATAAATTGAACCTATAATCATTCCAAAAAACACGCTCCAAACATAGAGTTCAAAATGTATAATGAGGTAATCTAAAATTTTTGAAATACTAAAATAACTTACAATCATTCCGAAGAAAAGTAATCCTAAAAATTTGCCATTTATATATCTGTAAAAACTTTTAAACCTACCATTAATAAGAAGTTTAAAAGCCTTGGCGTTTACTTTTTTTAAGGAATAAATAAATTCTTCATAAAAGCCAGCAACAAAAGCTACCACGCCGCCCGATACACCAGGAACTTTATTGGCAGCACCCATGCCTAAGCCTTTGAGTATAAGAAAAATTTTATCTGAAAGTGTTCTAGTGCTTTCCATTTAGTTTTTTTTTGAGCCTATTTTTTCAAGTATGAAAATAGTTAAAAACCCCAAAATGAGTAATATTATTGCAAAAAGTAGCTGGTTGTTTCCTTCAAAATTAAATGGCGAAATGCTTTCTTGAAGAAATGGCACTATTTTGCCTTTTGAATTTGTATGCCAAGATACTGTGTTTTTCCAAGGCCAAACGGTATTTAGAGAGCCTATTATAAAACCAGTTAGCAAGGCCAAAGTTATATTGTGATAATGCTTAAAAAGCCATTTTAATATATGACTAAAACTTAACAAACCCACAATAGCTCCACAAATAAAAACCATTAATTTTTTAAAATCCCATTGGTCTATTGCATCACTTAATGATTTGTATGCTCCTAAAACCACTAATATAAAAGCACCCGAAATACCTGGCAATATCATAGCACAAATGGCAATAGCACCAGCCAAAAATAAAAACCAAGAACTCCCATTTGTTGCCATAGAGGGCAATTTACTTATATAGAATGCTAAGGCTGTTCCTATTAGCAAGGCAAGTAGTGTTGCTAAGTTCCATTTGGTAATTTGCTTTCCTACAAAAAAAATACTAGCTAAAATAAGCCCAAAAAAGAACGACCATATTAAAATAGGGTGGTGTTCTAGTAAATATTTGGCAAGTTTCATAAAAGAAACAAAACTCAGCACAATGCCTAACAGAAGTGCTACTAAAAAATGGCCGTTTAATTGTTTCCAAAAAACTTTAAATCCCTTATTTAAAAGAGTTTTAAAAAGCGATTTATTAACATTACTTATGGTATTAATTAACTCTTCATAAATACCAGAAATAAAAGCAATAGTGCCACCAGAAACACCAGGAACAGCATCTGCCGCACCCATGGCAATTCCTTTAAAGGAAATAATTAAATAATCTAAAAAACGTCTTTGCATATTTTGATTTTTTGGCAAAAACCAAAGATATGTATTTTAATGAGAGGTTTTCTTATAGATTTGTTTTTAGCAAGTTTTTAACAAATATTTTATTTGAAACTTCAGGAAAAAGCTCTTCTAAAATAAAAGCGTATTCTCCGTTTTGTTTGATAGCATTTTTTAAGTGAAAAATTCCTTTATCATTTTTATTTAATGTAAAAAACAAACCGGCTAATCTATATTCAATTTCAGGGTTTTCAGGATAAAATTCTAAAGCTTGTTCAAAGTTAAAAACAGCAGCTTCTGGTTCACCTAATTTAATTAACAAATCACCTCGTGTTAACCATATATGTAATTCATAGTTACCTAATTCTAAGGTTTTTTTAAAGCCACGTTCGGCTTCTTCATAAAGGTTTAACCTGAAGTTAATTTGTGAAAAAAGTTTCCAATATTGCACATTTTCAGAATCAATATTAATGGCTTTATTAATAAAATAAAGTGCTTTGTTGTAGTCTTTTTTCTTGTTATAAAATTTTGTAATAGCTATCCAACCTTTATCAAGTAGTGGGTCTTCATGCACGGTTCTTTCATAAAACTGTAAGGCTAAATCATTTTTGTTTAATT
>JALRJA010000058.1 GCA_023255235.1 Flaviramulus sp. | reverse complement strand
AAAAAATATAGCTGTTATATCATATTTTCTTGACATGTCTGTTAGCAATTCTTTGGCTTTATAAATACCCCAATTTGCCATTAAATAGCCGCCATCTTTTGTGCCATCAGAAAAACCAAGCATAATAGTTTGTTTGCTTCCTCGGCTTCTCAAATGTGCCATATATTCTTTGTTGGTATATAATTGTTCCATAACACTTGGTGCGTTTTCTAAATCGGTTATGGTTTCAAACAAAGGAGCAATATCAACAGTTAATTTATCTTTAAATGCCACTATTTTTAACATGGCAAATAATTGCATGACATTTAAAGCTGTTTGGTTGTTACTTATAATATATCTGTTAGCACCTGGCTCGCCATTGCAAGCTTGTATGTCTTTTATAATAGCAATGGTTTTTAGTGTGTTGTAAACCATTTCATCTTCAAACACTTCTAAATTGGTGATAGTGTCATTGGCTTTTGCTAATATCTTAATTTGTTCTTTTTCTGATAAATCATGATAGTTATCTGGGAAAGAAGATGTTCCTGTTTTAATTAAGTGGTCTATAACTGTTGAAAAAACAGCATGGTGAATTCTACTATCTTGTCTTATGTCTAAGGTTGCAAAATAGTAACCAAACAAATGAACTCGGTTTATTAAATTATTTATTTCATTAACGTAAAGTGATTGGTGTTCTTCTACAACCACATTTCTTATGCTTAACAATTCTCTAATAAGTTCTTTTGAAGTGATGGCTTCAGAATAATTGAGGTTTATGCTGTAGTTATATAGTATTGTTTCTAATTTAACAACCCGTTCTTCAACGCCTCTAAAAGTTAGTTTTCGTCTTAAGTTTTTAAGGTCTGCGTAATATTTTTTTAAGATAGCTTGCTTTAATTTTGCAGCAACTTTTAAGGTAGTATCTGGTTTAACAAATGGGTTTCCGTCGCGATCGCCACCTGGCCAAAAACCAATATTTATAATATCGTTGTGTTTTTTGCCATCATCATAAATGTTTTGCTGAATGTAATTATAGATTTCACCAAACGATTTATAAAATACATTTTCTAAATACCAAATTAAACTTATGGCTTCATCATAAGGGGTTGGTTTTTCTCTTTTAAAGAACGGGGTTTTTCCTAATTGACCAAATAAATTATTTATTTTTGATAAATCGTTATCTTTTATGGCTTTGGTGAGATCGGTAATAATACCTAAAACAGAGCCTGGGTAAAATTGTGTTGGATGAGCAGTTAACACAATGCGTACCTTAAATTCTTCTAAATACGCTTTTAATTCTTCTAATTTGTTTTCTGAATTTGCCGATTCTTTAAGATTTCTTAAAGTACCAATACCTTCCATATTGTTTACAATAGGAAATGCGGCGTCTTCAATAGCATCAAATAAAACCACTTGCCTTTCTATGTACTGAATAAATCTAAATAAAAGATTTATTTGACTTTCTTTATTTCGACGTGCTTGGTATTTTTTAAAAAATGTATCTACAATAGTGGTTGGGTTATCGCCATTTGCAAATCCTTTTTTACAGGTTTCATGAAATAAAGGTAGTAAAACCCCTGTTTTTGTAATAGCATCAAAAGGCAATGTCATAAATATACTGTTGTATATTTGATATTTTGACAATACATTTTGTTTAAATCGTGTTAATTTTGGCTCTACAGACATGTTGTCGTTCTATTATAAATTAAGCATAAAAGTAGTAAAGCTTTATTTAAAGGGCGTATTAATGGTAAAGTTTTATTGATTTTTTAAGTTTGATTAATTCTAATTATGAATAATTGAAAAAAACAG
>JALRJA010000005.1 GCA_023255235.1 Flaviramulus sp. | reverse complement strand
ACCCTATTTATATCTATACCATTAAATTTTGCTAACTCTTTTGGCGAAAGGTAGTAGGAAGAACCTGTTCTGTTTTCTGCTTGGTATTTGTTTCCAAAAATAACTTGTGTACTTATTAATACCTGATCTAGTGTTTGAATTGAATCTGTTAAAACGCTCTTTTTTTGAGCAACTATTATATTTGTTATAAGTAGGAAATAGAGGGCTAATTTAATATTCATTTTTATTTAGACTTATTAAAAATAAGGTTATTTTCTTTCTGCAAAAATAGGAACGATTTTTAATTTACCAAAGTTTATTTAGAATAAATAAAAATAATTTTTACAAATATTTGATTTAGAGTTTTTTGAAAACCCCTAATTATAAATGTGTCTTAATATTATTAATAAAAATATGTGCTAGGTCTATAAAAAAGTGTAAATTTGCTTGCAATTATAACTGTAATTGCATCATGACTGCACACGACAAAAAAATTTTAGGAGAAGGTTTAACTTATGACGATGTTTTATTAGTTCCAGCCTTTTCTGAAGTACTTCCACGAGACGTAAATATTCAAACCAAATTCACAAAAAACATTACCATCAATGTTCCAATAATTTCGGCAGCTATGGATACTGTTACAGAAAGTAAAATGGCAATAGCCATGGCACAAGAAGGAGGTATAGGGGTTTTACACAAAAATATGTCTATTGAAGCTCAAGCTTTAAAGGTAAGACGTGTAAAGCGAGCAGAGAGCGGTATGATAATAGATCCAGTAACCTTACCTCTTACAGCTAAGGTAAAAGATGCCAAACAGTATATGGCAGAGCATAGTATAGGTGGTATTCCTATTGTAGATTCTGAAGGAACTTTAAAAGGTATTGTTACCAATCGCGATTTGCGTTTTGAGCATGATAACAAGCGTTCTATTTTAGAAGTTATGACTAAAGACAACCTAGTAACAGCTTCGGTAGGAACCTCATTACAAGATGCTGAAATAATTTTACAACAACATAAAATTGAAAAATTACTTATTGTTGATGATAATTACAAACTCTCGGGCTTAATAACCTTTAGAGATATTACAAAATTAAATCAAAAGCCTCATGCCAATAAAGATGAATATGGCCGTTTGCGTGTGGCTGCAGCTATTGGTGTTACTACCGATGCTATTGAAAGGGCTGAAGCCTTAGTAAATGCAGGTGTTGATGCCGTAGTAATTGATACGGCTCACGGTCATACAAAAGGGGTAGTTAAAGTTTTAAAAGATATAAAATTAAAATTTCCAAAACTAGAAGTTATAGTTGGCAATATAGCTACTGGCGAAGCGGCAAAATATTTGGTAGCTGCAGGTGCCGATGCTGTTAAGGTTGGTATTGGACCAGGTTCTATTTGTACTACTCGCGTTATTGCTGGTGTAGGTTTCCCACAGTTTTCTGCCGTATTAGAAGTTGCCGCTGCCATAAAGGGTAGTGGTGTTCCTGTTATTGCCGATGGCGGCATAAGATACACTGGTGATATACCAAAAGCCATAGCCGCTGGAGCAGATAGTGTTATGTTAGGATCGTTATTGGCAGGCACAAAAGAATCTCCTGGTGAAACCATTATTTATGAAGGACGTAAGTTTAAGTCTTATAGAGGTATGGGTTCTGTTGAAGCTATGAAAGAAGGAAGTAACGATAGGTATTTTCAAGATGTAGAAGATGATATTAAAAAACTTGTTCCAGAAGGTATAGTAGGGCGTGTTCCTTATAAAGGCGATTTGTATGAGAGTATTCATCAGTTTATTGGTGGTTTGCGAGCTGGTATGGGATACTGTGGAGCTAAAGATATTGCAACATTAAAAGAAACAGGGCGGTTTGTAAAAATTACCGCAAGCGGAATTAATGAAAGTCATCCGCATGATGTGACTATTACAAAAGAGTCGCCTAATTATTCAAGATAATTTAGTTTAAAAAATTAGGCTAATTCTAGTGCAATTGTAATCATATCTTTAAAAGTAGTTTCGCGTTCTTTACTAGTAGTGCGTTCACCTGTAACTAACGAATCTGAAATAGTTAAAATAGAAAGGGCATTTACATTGTGTTTAGCAGCTACAGTATATAAACCCGCAGTTTCCATTTCAACACAAAGCACTCCAAATTTTGACCATTTTTTATAAGACTCAAAATCGTCTGCATAAAATTCATCAGAAGTAAATACATTACCAGCTTTTAAAGTAATATTTTTAGATTTAGCAGATTCTATTGCTTTTTGAAACAATTCAAAATTTGCAGTAGGAGCGTAATCTGCACCACCAAAACGCAATTCATTAACACCAGAGTTAGAAGATGCTGCCATGGCTAAAACAATATCTCTAATTTTCACATGTTTTTGATATGAGCCTGCACTTCCTACACGAATTAAATTTTTAACGCCATACTCATTTATAAGTTCATGGGCATAAATAGAAATAGATGGTACTCCCATGCCGGTTCCCATAACAGAAATGGGAGTACCTTTGTAGCTTCCTGTATAACCCAGCATACCTCTTATTTTATTAAAACAAACGGGGTTTTCAAAAAATGTTTCGGCTATCCATTTGGCTCTCAAAGGATCACCTGGTAGTAATATGGTTTCAGCAATGTCGCCTTTTTTGGCTTCTATATGTACACTCATTTTTAATAATTTGAATTTGAAATTGTATTAGTAACTATGGCAATACCTGATGATGTTCCCAATCTATCAACCCCCATATTTATATATTCTAAGGCAGTTTTAGCATCCTTTATGCCACCTGAAGCCTTAATTTTTATTTTATTATTGCCAACCACAGCTTTCATAATTTCTACTGCTTCAATAGTAGCACCACCAGTACCAAATCCTGTTGAGGTTTTTATAAAGTCGGCACCACTTTTTAAAACCAGCTCACTAGCTTTAATTAGTTCCTTTTTATCAAGGTAGCAAGTTTCAACAATAACTTTTAAAATGGTATTAGGCATAATACTTTTAACGCTTTCAATATCTTTACAAACACCGTTAAAATCACTACTTTTTAGCAATCCTAAATTAATAACCATATCAATTTCATTAGCACCATCTTGTAATGCCGTTTTTGCTTCATAAACCTTAGCTTGAGTACTCATGGCACCTAAAGGAAATCCTATAACACTACAAACATTAACATGGCTTTGCTTTAAACAAGATTTAGCCAAAGCCACATGGCAACTGTTAACACAAACCGAAAAAAACCCGTATGTTATAGCTTCATTGCATAAATTAACAATATCTTGGTTTGTGGCTGTTGGTTTAAGTAAAGTATGGTCAATAAACTTATTTAACTCCATGTTTTTTCAATAGTATTTTGTGTAAGGTAAAAAAATATTCTTATTTAAAATTTCGCATTACTAATATAATTAAAAATATAAAGATATGCCGTTAAACTTTAGTAAATTTGTAACATAAAATAAACTTTTAAAAATGGGTTTTAGAATAGAAAAAGATACCATGGGCGAGGTTAAAGTACCTGCAGACAAACTTTGGGGAGCACAAACAGAACGCTCTAGAAATAATTTTAAAATTGGCTCAGCAGCATCTATGCCATTAGAAATAATTTATGGCTTTGCCTATCTTAAAAAAGCAGCCGCTTATACAAACTGTGAATTAGGCGTTTTACCAATAGAAAAGCGTGATTTAATTGCACAGGTTTGTGATGAGATTTTAGAAGGTAAGCATGATAATCAATTTCCATTGGTTATTTGGCAAACAGGATCTGGAACACAAAGCAATATGAATGTAAACGAAGTTATTGCAAACAGAGCACAACAGCTAGCTGGAAAAATAATTGGAGAAGGCGAAAAAGTTATTCAGCCAAATGATGATGTAAATAAATCACAATCTTCAAACGATACATTTCCTACCGGAATGCACATTGCTGCCTATAAAAAAATTGTAGAAATTACAATACCTGGAGTAAGCCAACTAAGAGATACACTTTATAAAAAATCTGAAGCATTTAAACATATTGTAAAAATAGGTAGAACACACCTCATGGATGCCACGCCATTAACTCTAGGGCAAGAACTATCGGGTTATGTAAGTCAATTAGATTATGGTATTAAGGCTTTACAAAACACATTGCCTCATTTAAGCGAATTGGCTTTAGGAGGAACAGCAGTAGGCACTGGATTAAACACACCTAAAGGCTACAGCAAACGAGTTGCAGAATACATTGCCAAATTTACTGAACTACCCTTTGTAACAGCACCTAATAAATTTGAAGCATTAGCTGCTCACGATGCCTTGGTTGAAACACACGGTGCTTTAAAACAATTGGCAGTTTCATTAAACAAAATAGCTCATGATATTAGAATGATGGCTTCAGGACCTAGAAGTGGTATTGGTGAAATTAGTATTCCTGCAATTGTAGGAGACGAATTAAGAAGTACTAATATT
>JALRJA010000376.1 GCA_023255235.1 Flaviramulus sp. | reverse complement strand
CAATAGTACGCAATGTAGCTAATAGAGTAGAAGGTGTAACAATAACAATATTTTTTTCAAAGGCTTTGTTATAAATACTACTATCGTCATTTACTACAACTGCAAAAGCGGGTTCTATAGGAATAAACATTAAAACAAAATCGGGCGATTCAATATCATATAAATCTTGATAGTTTTTTTCTGAAAGTTGGTCAATATGTTTTTTAACAGAATTGATATGAGCTTTTAAAAATGCTTGTTTAGTATCGTCATCGGCGTTTACAAAACGTTCATAATCGGTTAAAGATACTTTGCTATCAATAATCATTTTTTTGCCATCAGGAAGGTGTAAAACTACATCGGGCATAACACGAGAATTATTATCACGTGAAAAACTTTGCTGTACAAAATACTCTCTGTTTTTTTCTAACCCCGACTTTTCCAATACCCGTTCTAAAACCAATTCACCCCAATTTCCTTGCATCTTGCTGTCACCTTTTAAAGCACGAGTAAGGTTGGTTGCTTCTTTGGTCATTTGCTGGTTTAAGTCTTTTAAACCTATAAGTTGTTCTTTAAGAGCAGAGTGCATGCTTATGCTTTCCTTTTGAGTTAAATCTACTTTTTCTTCAAAGGTTTTAATTTTTTCCTGTAAAGGATTTAAAATAGTTTTAATATTTTCTTTATTCTGTTCTGTGAATTTATTCGATTTTTCTTCAAGAATTTTGTTGGCTAATAGTTCAAAATCTTTTCGTAATTGTTCTTGACGCTCTTCAAGTTCTTGCTCGCGTTTAAGGTTTAATTGCTTTAAATTCTCGTATTCTGTGTTTTTTTTAGTTAATTCAGAATTTAAACCTTCTTTTTCAGAACGAATAAGATTGCGTTCGTTTTCTAATTTACTTAGGTTTTCTTTAAGATCATTTATAGCTAAACGCATTTGATTTTGGCGTTCTTCTAGAGTACTTTTTTCACCTTTGTTTTTAAGTTTAGAAACATAATGACCCAAAACAAAACCAATGGTAGTAAAGATTATAATACAAATAATAAGAATGATGTTATCGTTCATTAAAACAAGTTATTTGCCATAAAAATACACTTTATAAAATAAAAAAAACGCCAAAAAAGCGTTTTTTATTTACCTTTTCAAATGGTTAAGCTAAACGGTTTTTAAATAATTTTTAGACACAAATGCAAAGCTGTAATACATAACAGCAGAAAAAAACAAATCGCCAATTAAAGCATTTCTAAAAAACGGAATAGCAAGCGTGTAACACGCTAATAACCCATCAATAGTTTTGGGATATGCTAATAGCCAAACCCCAAAATTGGTAATAATAAAAAAACTAATACTTGATATTAAAATAGTTTTAATGCTCATTTTTTTACTTCTTACGCCAATAAAGCCAACTAAAATAAACGCTAGGTAAACAAAAAAAGAAATAGATGAAAAGCCTAAAAACAAATCAGATAAAAACATGGCAGATAAAGGTATTATAAAAGCATAGTTTTTATTTGTGAAATAAACACCTGAAAAAAGTGCCATGGCTGTAATAGGTGTAACATTAGGAATATGCGGAACAAGGCGAAATAAGACCGCAACTAACACAAATGCAACTAAAACGAGTAGTTTTTTGTTTTTGAATAACGTCATCAAAGTAATTTTACATTTCAAAAATAATATTAATTGTAATAAATATGAAATTTAAAAATAGATTTTTACTTTTACCTTGAAATTTGGTTTCATTTAGTTTTTTTGATTGAATGAATTAAAAGGGAATCAAGTGCGTTGTTTTACAAAAACAATTGAGTTAGTATTCTTTTGTTATTAGTAATACCACAATTCTTGAACTGTTCCCGCAACTGTAGGCTATAAAGCTTCATGTTAAACTTCGTATGTCACTGAAGAGTATTCTTTGGGAAGGCAAAACATGAAGACGCAAGTCAGGAGACCTGCCTTTTTCAAAAAAATAAGTTAAACTTTCGGGATAAAAGTTTGCGTATGATAATCCATGCGATTCTCGAGTAATTATTAATTAAAATGAACAAAAAACAAAGTGTTTTTGGTATGCTATGTATTGGTATATCAATGGTTGTAAGTGCTCAACAAGAAGCAAATACAACAAAAATTGAACAACTTGATGAAGTTGTTGTTACAGATTCACGGTTTGAATTAAAGCGTGAAAACTCTGGAAAATTGGTTATTAAAATACCTAAACAGGAAATTGAAAACAACCAAGGTAGAACCCTAGCCGAATTAATAAATACTAAAAGCGGTATTGAGATTAATGGTAGCAGAAGTGTTGAAGGAAATAATTTAGGCTATTATGTTAGAGGCGGAAACAATAGGCAAGTATTAATTCTTATTGATGGTATTCAGGTAAATGACCCATCAATAGTATCAAACGATTTTGATTTACGTTTATTTGATTTAAATACTATAGATTCTATAGAAATTATTAAAGGTGCAGCAAGCACTTTATATGGTAACGCTGCGGCTACTGCCGTTATAAACATTACAACTAAAAAAGCTTCAAAAAAAACAGTATCGGCAAGTTTTTTATCGGTTATTGGTACCAATCAAACTCAAAATGATTTAAACTATAATGCCTCAAGTTTTACTAATCAGGTGTCTGTTAATGGTTCGGTTGATAAATTATCTTATTTAGCAAGTTTTGGAAATCGCTATGTTGATGGTTTGTCTGCTTTTAAATCTGAAAATCCAGAAAAAGACCCTTTTTCAAGATACAATATCAATACCAAAATAGGGTATGAGTTTAATAAAACATTTAATATAGATGCCTTTTTTAATTTTGATAAATTTAAAACAGATATTGATGGGTTTCCTGCACCAACCTTTACGTTTGCTGATACCCAAGATGCCTATATTTCACAACAAATACGATTTGGAATAGCACCAAAGGTTACTTACAAAAAAGGTAGTTTTCATATACATGCAGCCTATTCAAAAATAAACCGCGAAACTATTTCAAACTTTTCAAGTGAACATAACGGGGAAAGTTTGGTTATAGATGCTTTTAATAAGTATATTATTAACAAATCATTTTATACAATAGCTGGTGTTAACTATGCAAATTATAAAAGCGTTTTTTCAAAAGAAGAAAGTTTTACAAATACAGACCCTTATTTAAATGTGGTTTATATTTCAGATTTTGGACTAAACTTTAATG
>JALRJA010000277.1 GCA_023255235.1 Flaviramulus sp. | reverse complement strand
AAACATCATGATTAAAAATTCTGTCTATAATTTTAGGAATAAAAAGTATTCCAAAAACTAGAATAATAAATTCTATACCCGCTATAAGTATATAGGGTATTGCCATTAAATATACAATTCCGTCATTAATTCCTTGTGCGGTAGATTGCCCTTCTTCACTCTCTAAAACTGCTCTACACATGGCACATTGAGCATTGGTTTTTATAAAAAAGAAAATAGTAAAGAGTAAAAAAATTAGTTTTTGTTTCATTACTGAATTTGTTTTTTTTATGACTTGTTATTTTATAAATAAACTATCTTTTATCTATAAGATTGTGTTGTAGTTTATTTGACAACCCTGTTTAAACCTACAAAATTTAAAAACCTCGTGGTTAATAGTATGGCGAAATCATAAGATATACAATTACTCCGGTTACGGCAACATACAACCATAGAGGGAATGTTATTTTTGCTATTTTTTTATGTTTTTCTATATTGTTTGTTATAGCCCTTACATAGGTAATTAACACAAAAGGAATAACAACTACCGACAGAAGTATGTGGGTAATTAATATAAAATAGTAAACAAATGGTAGTGTTAAGCCTAAACTGTCTTCTTCAAACGAATCTAAAACGCCATTTTTGTTACTATCACCAAATTTTGTAGACTCGCTAGTCATGTGGTGTAATACATACATAAGCAAAAATAAAACCGATAGTACAATTGCAAACTTTATGAGTTTTTCATGTGCTTTTCTATTGCCTTTTTTAATTTGAAAAACAGCAACTAGTAATACCAATGCTGTAATGGCATTGGTTGTGGCATAAATTGGTGGTAAAAACACAGGTAATGTAATATCTAGTTTTACGCCAAAAAGTATAGCAACCACTATAGGAATTGCTACTGATAGCGCTACTATTATTTTGTTGTATTTGTTATGGTCTAAAATTTCTTGATTATTATTCATAGTTACTTATTCTTTGAGTAATTTTTTTATGTCTTCTTTTAGTGCACTAATTTGCTCTGTTTCACCTTGATCGTCTGTTTTTTCGGTTTCAGAAATTATTCCTTTATAATATATTATTGGATTTCCAAAAGAATCTTTTCTAGAACGTATAAACCCATTTTTATCAATGAGTGCAAAATTTCCTGAGTGCTCAAAACCTCCCATAGCTTCTTGGTTTTCGGCGGCATAAATATAAAACCCAGCGTTGGCTAAGTTGTAAATAGCTTCTTTATTGCCTGTTAGCAAATGCCAATTGGGGTTTTTAATGCCATAGGCTTGGGCATATTCTTTTAGAATTTCGGGTGTGTCATAATCTGGGTTTATGGTAAATGAAGCTACTCCAAAATTTTCAAAATCGTTAAAGGTATTTTGAATTTCAACTAGGTTAAAATTCATTTTAGGGCAAATAGTTGGGCAGGTTGTAAAAAAGAATTCTACTACATATACTTTTCCTAAATAATCTTGATTGGTTATTGTTTTTCCGTCTTGATTTATAAAGCTAAAGTTTGGAACTTTTCTTTTTTCGCCATTATTTTCAATATAAACTAATTGAGATGTGGTTGTGTTTTTATCGGTTACATAACTGCTTCTACTTTCTTTTCTTGAAACATCATGATTAAAAATTCTGTCTATAATTTTGGGAATAAAAAGTATTCCAAAAACTAGAATAATAAATGCTATTCCTACGTATGAATAATTTGTTTTTTTACTCATCACTTTGTGTTTTTAAATCATCGGCTCTTCTGGTAACAGAATCAAATTTACCTTTTCTTTTTTGACGGTATTCTGTAAAAAGAACGCGTAAATCATCATTCATTTTGTTTTTTATTTCTGCTACTTCAATACAATTATATGAATATAGCCCATAAACGGGCTTGTTTGTTTCTTGTTCTTTATCGGTTCTGTCATCTAATCGCCCACGCTGATTCAAATCTTTATCAATTATAAAC
>JALRJA010000199.1 GCA_023255235.1 Flaviramulus sp. | reverse complement strand
TGGCGGGCTGGTCGCTGGCCGTGCTGGAGTCACTAGACTACGTCGCGAACTACGCGCCTAAAGACTTGAAAGGGCTCATCCTTATCGATAACTCGGTCGGAGAAGGTCGTCCGCCTGCTGGGCGCAAGTCAAACTTTCAGCAAACGATGAATGACCCCAAGAAGCGTGAACAGTACATGCGCACGTTCAGCCAAGACATTTATAGAGGAATGCCCCATAGCTTTCTGTAGTTTGGTTATTGAACCTGTTCGTTTGAATATTTCTATAGCCCCTGTGTGTCTAAAAGAGTAGAGTGTTTGGTCTTGTTCAAGCAGTTTAGAAACCCTCTTAAAATGACCCCAAAGCGTCTTAAAATAGTCTTCATTTAAAGGTTTTGTAGTACCTGTAAATATATTGTGTTGAGGTTGCCCTTTAACAATTAATTCTCTTATGTAAATAGCCACAGGAACTATTCTGTTTTTACCCGATTTGTTTCTATGACCTGATAAGTGAATATAACTTAAATCATCACTAAAGTCAGACCAAGTAAGTTCTCTTATTTCTCTATGTGGTCTTAACAAACATCCATAAGTCATTAAACAACACAGATATAAGTTATCACTAAACAACTTAATCTCATTAAGGATTAGGTTTATATCCTTGTAAGGTTTGTGTAGTTTTGCCTTTGTTTTCTTTGCTTTTATGCTTTCCATAGGATTGCTATTCATACCTATGTTTCTCGCTTCATTAATAAGCACATTTAAGTGGCGTTTAATGGTATTATATGACACGCCTAAAGCATATTGATTAAGATAAGATTTAACGTTGTTAGAATTGATATTTTCATCTGTTAAGTGAGATACAAACCCATCATAAACAAACCTCAACATAGACTTGTATTTATCTGAATATTCCCCTTTTAGTTTGTTGTTTAAAGCTAACTTTAAATACTGCTTATCAGAATTACAAATAACTCTTACAGAGTCTTGAATACTTAAACCACTTGAGATATACTTAAACACCTCTGCGGCTAATAGTTGTGCTATCTCATAGCGTTTAGCTACAGGATACGAATTAGGATAAAGATTAGAATTAATTTTTGAACCATTAAACAACCTATAGCGTTTACCATTATTATAGAAAACTACATAGAACCGTTGTTTCTTATCAGACTTAATTTTAGGGTATTTGACACTCATTTTTGACACACTTTTGACAGACATTTAGTTTATACGTCTTTAAGTGTTTAAAAATCAAGTGTTTAAGGGGTTTTACCTCTTGACTGCCAGTCAAGCGCTCTAGCCAACTGAGCTACATCCCCTTTTTTTTAATTATAAAGCAAATTTATAATATATTTAAACAAAAGTAAAACATTTATATGATAAGAAAAGCAACTAGTGCCGATATTAATACACTTCTAAAAATTACGCGTGCTTGTGCCAAGCACATGATTGAAAAAAATATTTATCAGTGGAATGAATTTTACCCCAACAAACAAGCTTTTTTAAATGATATTAAGCGTAACGAACTCTATGTATTAATATCAAATAGCAATATAGTTGGCTGTATTTGTATTTCAACTTTTATGGATAAAGAATACATACCCATTATGTGGTTAACACCAAACAAAAATAACATTTACATTCATCGTTTGGCAATACACCCAAAATACCAAGGGCAAGGATTGGCTCAAAAACTTATGGATTATGCCGAAAATTACGCAAAAGTAAATAACTTTGTTTCTGTTAGATTGGATACTTTTTCACAAAACCCAAGAAATATAACGTTTTATGAATCTCGTGGTTACAAACGCTTAGGAGCTGTTTTTTTTCCTAAACAAAGTGAACATCCTTTTTATTGCTATGAACTTGTATTTTGATTACCAACATAAGCTTAAAACATATAAACAAACTGGCTATACCGGCATTAATTTCGGGTATATCTGAACCTATTTTATCATTAACCGATGCCGCTATAGTGGGGAATATGGATAACAACCCTACCGAATCTCTAGCCGCAGTAGGTATTGTAACAACCTTTTTGTCTATGCTTATTTGGGTTTTAGGGCAAACCCGAAGTGCTATTTCTTCTATTGTATCACAATATGTTGGTGCCAACAAACTAGATAGCATTAAAAACCTACCTGCTCAAGCCATTTTTATTGTAACATCATTAAGTATTTTAATTATTATTGCCACCTACCCTTTTGCAGAATTTATTTTTAAACTTTACAATGCTTCCAATTTAATTTTAAATTATTGTGTAGAGTATTATAAAATTAGAGTTTTTGGATTTCCTTTTACACTTTTCACAATGGCCGTTTTTGGGGCATTTAGAGGCTTGCAAAACACCTACTACCCAATGCTTGTAGCCATAACTGGTGCTTTATTAAATATTATTTTAGATGTTGTTTTGGTTTTTGGAATTGAAGGCTTAATACCTGCCATGAATATTAAAGGTGCTGCCTATGCCAGCCTTATTGCTCAATTTATTATGGCTATACTAGCTGGTTATTATTTATTAAAAAAAACACCCATTCCGTTGCAAATAAAGTTTCCTTTTAATCAAGAAATAAACCGTTTTATTGTAATGATTCTCAATCTTTTTGTAAGAACCATTGCCTTAAATGTGACACTTTATTTTGCTAGTGCTTTTGCTACCAGTTATGGTGCTAAATACATAGCAGCCTATACTATTGCAATTAATTTATGGTTTTTAGGAGCCTTTATTGTTGATGGCTATGCAAGTGCTGGCAATATTTTAGCCGGTAAACTATTTGGTGCAAAAGAATTTGGAACACTTATAGAACTCAGTAATAAACTCATTAAATATGGTGTTATGCTAGGTGTTATTACCGCTTTAATAGGATTTGTGTTTTATTACCCTATAGGAACTATTTTTACTAATGATGCTGCTGTTTTAGATGCCTTTTATGATATCTTTTTTATAATTTTACTTATGCAACCTGTATGTGCTGTGGCTTTTATTTTTGATGGCATGTTTAAAGGATTAGGTAAAATGAAATACCTTAGAAACATATTATTGTTTTCAACATTTTTAGTTTTTGTACCTATTTTATTTTGGCTAGACTATTTAGACTATAAGCTCTATGCCATTTTTATTGCACTAACTATTTGGATAGTAGCAAGAGGACTTCCGCTTATTATAAAATTTAGACAACTTTTTATCCCGTTAGCTAAAAAAACGTAACTTTAATAAAAAAATTTAAAAACATGAATAGATTATTTCTCATACTAGC
>JALRJA010000192.1 GCA_023255235.1 Flaviramulus sp. | reverse complement strand
AAAAACCTATAAAATCATATACTAATATAATGTGAGGTTATATGGTAATCCAGCACTTATATTGTATATTTGCACTCTATTTAGATTAATTCTAATTGAAGGCTTATGATTAAAGTTTCAGAAACTGCTAAGAAAAAAGTTATAGAACTTATGGCAGAAGACGGCTATAACCCTACCACAGACTATGTGCGTGTAGGTGTAAAAAGCGGCGGTTGCTCGGGGTTATCATATAACTTAAAGTTTGATAAAGTAGCCCTTGACGACGATAAAATTTTTGAAGACAATGACGTAAAAATTATTGTTGACAAAAAAAGTTTTTTATACCTAATAGGAACAACTTTAGATTTCTCTGGAGGTTTAAACGGAACAGGGTTTGTATTTAACAACCCTAATGCCAACAGAACCTGTGGCTGTGGCGAGTCGTTTTCACTGTAGTTTTTAGAGAGTGAACAAAACACGTTTTTATGTGTTTTTAAATACTCAAGAAGTTGTATGGCAAATAGTGAAACCCGTTAGTTAAAGCAACCCAATTAGAACAAATAAATAACAAAAACATGATGCGTTTAGAGAACCTCTTATAATAGTTTTTAAGTAGTTATCTAATTTTAAAAAAAGAAAAAGATTCAATAGTAACCCTTTTAACTGTTAAATCTTTCAATCATATAAAAAATGAGTAAATATACAGAAGACGATTTACGTGAAGAGCTTAAAACCAAACAATATGAATATGGTTTTTATACAGATATAGAATCTGAAACCTTTCCTATTGGTTTAAATGAAGATATTGTTCGTGCTATTTCAAAAAAGAAAGAAGAACCAAAGTGGATGACAGATTGGCGTTTAGAGGCTTTCAAAGTATGGAAAGAAATGAAAGAGCCTCAATGGGCAAATGTACAGTATAAAAAACCAGATTTTCAAGCTATCTCATACTACTCGGCACCAAACAGCAAACCTAAGTATGATAGTTTAGACGAGGTTGACCCAGAGCTTTTAGCAACTTTTGAAAAACTAGGCATTTCTCTAGACGAACAAAAAAAACTTACCGGCGTTGCCATGGATGTGGTAGTAGATTCTGTATCGGTTGCTACAACATTTAAAAAAACACTAGCCGAACAGGGTATTATTTTTATGAGTATTTCTGAAGCTATAAAAGAACACCCAGCACTTGTAAAAAAATATATTGGCACCGTTGTGCCACAAAAAGACAATTTTTATGCTGCTTTAAATAGTGCCGTATTTAGCGACGGTAGTTTTTGTTATATTCCTAAAGGCGTAAAATGCCCCATGGAATTATCAACCTATTTTAGAATAAACCAAGCCGGAACAGGTCAATTTGAACGCACACTTGTTATAGCAGACAAAGGAAGCTATGTAAGCTACCTTGAAGGTTGCACAGCACCAAGTAGAGATGAAAACCAATTACACGCTGCAGTTGTAGAACTTATAGCTTTAGAAGATGCCGAAATAAAATACTCTACTGTACAAAATTGGTATCCAGGAAACGAAGAAGGAAAAGGTGGTGTTTATAACTTTGTAACCAAAAGAGGTTTGTGTGAAACCAATGCAAAAATTTCTTGGACACAAGTAGAAACAGGCTCTGCTGTTACCTGGAAATACCCTTCTTGTATTCTTAAAGGCGATAACGCTGTTGGAGAATTTTATTCTATTGCTGTTACCAATAATTTTCAGCAAGCAGATACCGGCACTAAAATGATTCACTTAGGAAAAAATACCAAATCAACAATTATATCAAAAGGTATTTCGGCTGGGAAGTCACAAAACAGTTATCGTGGCTTGGTACAAATACACGCCAGAGCAGAAAATGCTCGTAACTTCTCACAATGCGATAGCTTATTAATGGGCAATGAGTGTGGTGCACATACCTTTCCTTACATTGAAGCAAAAAACAAAACAGCAGTAATAGAACACGAAGCTACCACTAGTAAAATTGGTGAAGACCAAATTTTCTATTGTAATCAACGTGGTATAGATACAGAAAAAGCCATAGCCCTAATTGTAAATGGGTTTAGTAAAGACGTTTTAAACAAACTACCTATGGAATTTGCTGTTGAAGCACAAAAATTATTAGAAATAAGTTTAGAAGGAAGCGTAGGATAAAATTTAGTTTAAAAATGAAACATAAAATAATTCTATTACTAAGTCTTTTAGCCATAGTAAGCTGTAAAAAAGAAGGTAAAAATCAAGAAGATGAAACCCTTGTTAGCAATAAAAATGTAGAGCTAATAGAAAAACAAAACAATGAATTAATCACTTTAAAAGGTGAATTTATTTATTACAATGGTGCTGCAGTTTTACAAACAAACACAGACATTTATGGGGTATTACCTAACAAAAAAGTAACTGAATTAAACACCTTAGCACAACAATACAAAAACCAACCAACCGATATGGTTCAAGTTGAAATAAGAGCACACATTTCAAACCAAAAAAACGATACAATTCTTTGGGAAAACAAAATAGAAATTATTGAAATACTAACTGTTTCACCTGCAAACACCAATAATAACGTAATAAAATTAGGAGATAAATAACGATGTTAAAAATAAATAACCTGCACGCCAGTATAGATGACAAAAAAATTTTAAAAGGCATTAACCTTGAGGTAAAACCTGGCGAAGTACATGCCATTATGGGACCAAATGGCTCTGGTAAAAGCACCTTAGCTTCTGTAATAGCCGGAAAAGAAGACTATGAAGTAACCAAAGGAAATATAACTTTTGAAAATCAAACCATTGATGATTTAGCCGCAGAAGAACGAGCACACAAAGGCATCTTTTTATCCTTTCAATACCCTGTAGAAATACCAGGTGTGTCGGTTACAAATTTTATAAAAACAGCCATTAACGAATCTCGCAAAGCAACAGGTTTAGATGATATGCCTGCATCTGAAATGCTCAAATTAATTCGCGAAAAGGCAGATTTATTAGAAATTGATAGAAAATTTTTATCACGCTCTCTAAACGAAGGCTTTTCGGGTGGCGAAAAAAAACGTAACGAAATTTTCCAAATGGCTATGCTTAACCCCAAATTAGCCATACTAGACGAAACAGACTCAGGATTAGACATAGACGCACTTCGCATTGTAGCAAATGGCGTAAACAAACTAAAAAGTAAAGACAACGCCGTAGTAGTAATTACACATTACCAACGCCTGTTAGATTACATTGTGCCCGATTTTGTTCACGTAATTTACAACGGTAAAATTGTAAAATCGGGAACAAAAGAACTCGCTCTTGAGTTAGAAGAAAAAGGGTACGACTGGATTAAAGAAGAAGTAAACGCATAACAAATAAGACTATGGATTTAAAAGAAAAACTACTATCATCATATCTCGTTTTTGAAGACCGTGTAGATATGGATGCTTACGTCCATAATCTTAGAAACGATGCCATAAAAATATTTGAAGAAAAAGGATTTCCAACAAAAAAAGAAGAAGCTTGGAAATACACCTCTTTAAACAAAATTTTAAAAGAAAATTACAGCGTTTTCCCAAAACAAGAAAACACCATAGAATATAGCGATAT
>JALRJA010000163.1 GCA_023255235.1 Flaviramulus sp. | reverse complement strand
AAATTTAACAGCCGCAGGGCGAGGAGAATACGCCCCTGTAGACACCAACATGACTCCAGAAGGGCGAGCAAAAAACAGACGTATTGAAGTTATATTAACACCCAAGTTAGACGAACTTTCTAAGCTACTAAACGATAATTAAAACAAGGGCGTTACCCCAAAATAATTTGGGGTCGCGCTTTTCATTATATCTTTTTAAAGCACCAGTACAAACAAGGTAAAAACAACGCTATTCACAAAAATTAAAACAAAAATAAAAACCTTTTCTAGCCACTTTAAAAAGGATGCCATTTCAATCGCTAACGCAAAAACACCAAACCAAAAAATAGTAAAATGATTTATACAAACTTACCAAACACCAATATAAAAGTTAGTAAAATTTGTTTAGGCAGCATGACTTGGGGAAACCAAAACACAGAATCTCAAGGTCATGCACAACTAGATTATGCCTTTAACCATGGCGTTAACTTTATAGACACCGCAGAGCTATACCCCGTACCAGCAACAGCACAAACACAAGGAAGAACAAGCGAAATTATTGGAACATGGTTAAACAAAACAGGCAATAGAGACAAAGTAGTTATTGCATCAAAAATAGCCGGACCAGGCGATTATACAGCCCATATTAGAAAAACAGGATTTTCAAAAAAAGCCATACACGAAGCCATAAACGCCGAACTCAAGCGTTTAAAAACCAGTTATATAGATTTATATCAATTACATTGGCCAGAACGACAAACCAACACATTTGGTGTTAGAGACTATAAACATAACCCAAACGACCCTTGGAACGATAATTTTAACAACATATTAAATACCCTACAAACCCTTGTTAACGATGGTAAAATACGTCACATAGGCTTATCAAACGAAAAGGCTTGGGGTATTATGCGTTTTATGGAAGAATCTAAAAAAGGATTGCCTAAAATGATAACCGTGCAAAATGCCTATTCGTTAATTAATAGACTTTTTGAAGGTGATATAGCAGAAGTATCGTTAAGAGAACAAATAGGTTTATTGGCATATTCGCCTATGGCATTTGGTGTGCTTTCGGGTAAATATATAAAAGGAACTGCCGCAGATAACGCCCGATTAAAGTTGTTTCCTAGGTTTGCAAGATACAGTAGTGAGCAATCTACTGAAGCAACAAAACGCTATTTAAAAATTGCTGAAAATAATAATTTAACCTTGGCTCAAATGAGTTTGGCTTTTGTAAACCAACAGCCTTTTGTTACTAGTAACATTATTGGTGCTACCAACTTAGAGCAGTTAAAAGAAAATATTGATTCTGTAAATATAAACTTGAGTGATGCGGTTTTAAAGCAAATTAATGAGGTGCATGATGCTATTCCTAATCCGGCGCCATAATTTTTAAAAGTATAATACGCTTTGTTAGTATATGTTTGTAGGTAGTTTTTGCGTTAGGGATAGTAGTGAAAAGCCCACAGCGTAGGCACTACGCGAGGACTTGTAGCGTATAGCCCGACCCTTGTGGTAACGCCCAAATAGGTGTTTGTGTGATTTTTTTAGATAAAAAAAACCCGCTGTTTTTTAAGTAGCGGGTTTTTAGATTATTTAATTTGTTTACCATTTTTGTCAAAAAAATGATATTCAAGGTATGTGTAAGCATCTCTTGTTAAAACTTTAACCCATT
>JALRJA010000131.1 GCA_023255235.1 Flaviramulus sp. | reverse complement strand
GGTTATTTAAATACGGGTGTTTGGAGTCAAAAAGCTATTAAAGAAGCAAGGCTTTTAGATGATATTTATGAAGTAGCCTCATCTGAAGCAGCAAACTTTAATTATATTCCTAAAGGATATGATATTCCAGAAAACTATGATTATTTTCACTGTACATCAAACAATACCATTTTTGGTACTCAAATAAAAGATTTTCCAAACTCACCAATTCCTATGGTTTGTGATATGAGTAGCGATATTTTTTCTCGTGTTTTAGACTTTTCTAAATTCGACTTAATATATGCTGGTGCACAAAAAAACATGGGTCCGGCAGGAACAACTCTGGTAGTTGTAAAAGAAGATATATTAGGCAAAGTATCTAGAAAAATTCCGTCTATAATGGATTATAAAATTCATATAAAACAAGGGAGTATGTTTAATACACCACCTGTTTTTGCCGTTTATACATCTATGCTCACTTTAGAATGGTTAAAAAGTGTTGGTGGTGTGGCAGGAATAGAAAAAGAAAACGACAAGAAAGCTAGATTAATGTATTCTGAAATTGATTTGAACCCACTCTTCAAAGGTTTTTCAATGAAAGAAGATCGTTCAAACATGAATGCCACTTTTAATCTGGTAAATGAAAATTTAAAAGATACTTTTGAAACCATGTTAAAAGAAGCAGGAATTAGTGGTGTAAATGGTCATAGAAGTGTTGGCGGTTATAGAGCCTCTATGTATAATGCGTTACCAATTGATAGCGTAAAAGTATTGGTAGAAGTTATGAGTGAATTAGAAAGCAAAGCATAAAATAAATTGGTCATTTAAAAAAAGAATTGTATTTCAAGACTTTTTTATATAACCAAAACAACAATATAAAAGTTTGATTTTAAGAACTTTAAACATTTAAATAAAGTATATGAAAGTATTAGCAAACGATGGGATTTCAAAAAGTGGTATTGAAGCTTTAGAAAAAGGTGGATATGAGGTTATAACAACTACAGTAGCACAAGAACAGCTCGTAAATTATATAAACGAAAAAGATATTACCGTCTTATTAGTTAGAAGTGCCACAACTGTTCGTCAAGATTTAATTGATGCTTGTCCGAAATTAAAAATTATTGGACGTGGTGGTGTTGGTATGGATAATATTGATGTGGCGTATGCTCGTGAAAAAGGATTACATGTAATAAATACACCCGCAGCATCATCACATTCTGTGGCTGAGTTGGTGTTTGCTCACTTTTATGGTTTAGCACGTTTTTTACACAATTCAAACAGAGAAATGCCTCTTGAAGGAGATAGTAATTTTAAAGGGTTAAAAAAGGCATATGCGAAAGGCATTGAACTAAAAGGCAAAACTTTAGGTGTTTTAGGTTTTGGGCGAATTGGTCAAGCAACTGCAAAAGTAGCACTAGGTGCTGGCATGAACGTTATAGCTTTTGATCCGTTTTTAGAAAAAGCTAATTTAGAATTAGAGTTCTTTGATGGTCAAAAAGTAACTTTCAGCATTAAAACCATTTCTAAAGAAGACGTTTTAAAACAAGCAGACTTTATTACACTGCATGTACCTGCTCAAAAAGACTATGTTATTGATGAAGCAGAATTTAACATAATGAAAACAGGTGTTATAATGGCAAATGCAGCTCGTGGTGGTGTAGTTAATGAAGTTGCCCTTGTAAAAGCAATAGAAAGCGGTAAAGTTGCCGGTGCAGCATTAGATGTTTTTGAAAATGAACCTAATCCAGAAATACAACTCTTAATGAATCCAGCATTATCGCTAACCCCACACACAGGAGCCGCAACCAATGAAGCCCAAGATAGAATTGGAACAGAACTTGCCTCACAAATTATAGCTATTTTAGGTTAGAAATATTTTTTTTAAATTATATAGCACCCTAGTATTCAAATACTAGGGTTTTTTTGTACATTTATAATCCCAATTTTAAAAATCTATTATAAATTAAAACCAATTACCATGTCAGGAATTTTAGACTTATTAAACAGCGATTTAGGAAAAACCATAATAAAAGGCGTTTCTAATCAAACCAATCAACCTCAAAACAAAACACAAAATGTTTTAACTATGGCATTGCCTCTTTTAATGCAATCCATGAAACGCAATGCCACAACACCAAAAGGAGCCGAAGGCTTAATGAATGCATTAAGTAATAAACACGATGGCAGTATTCTTGATAACCTAGGAGGTTTATTTAATAACGGTGTTGATGCCAATGTTCTAGAAGACGGTAGTAAAATATTAGGTCATGTTTTAGGAGGAAAACAACAACAAGTAGAGAGTGCATTAGGAGCTAAAGCCGGAATGGATTCTGGATCTGTTGCACAAATTCTTAAAGTTGCTGCACCTATTTTAATGGGTGTTTTAGGTAAAGAATCTAGACAGCAAAATATTAGCAACTCAAACGGTATTGAAACCCTCTTAGGCGGCTTACTTAAAGGAAAAGGATCTCAACAAAACCAGAGCTTTATAGAATCTATTCTTGATGCAGACGGCGATGGCAGTATTATTGATGATGTTGCTGGTATGGTTTTAGGCGGCAATAAAAAGAAAGGCGGACTTGGCAGCCTACTCGGCGGGCTTTTTGGAAAAAAATAAGCAATACCCACAAAAGACAAGGTCTTGTAAAAAATGCTGTTTGTAAAATAACGCTTTTTTATAATCTTCTTGGTTTGTTTGTTGATTGTAATACTTTCTCACACCAACCCTTTTGAAAATAACCAAAGGTTAAACGGAAAATCTGTTTTACAATATCATCTAATTAAGGAAATACCAAACATTTTATGGGTGACCTAATAGACGTATGACAAACAAACCTTCAAACACAAAATTATACACACAAATTGTTGATTTATTACAATCAGCAAGAAGCAAAGTAGTGCGTAGTATTAACCAAACTATGGTTCTCACCTATTTTGAGATTGGGAGAATGATTATAGAAGAAGAACAAGGCGGAAAAGATAGAGCTATTTATGGCAAGAAAGTCATAAAAAAACTTTCAAAAGTGTTAACCAAAAAATTTGGGAAAGGTTTTTCAGAAAGAAATATCGAACAAATGAGGCAGTTTTACCTTGTTTACTCAAAACCGCAAACACTGTCTGCGGAATCTGAAAATCAAAAACCGCAAACACTGTCTACGAAAACAATTTCCGAAACATCGCCTCGGAATTTCAATTTAAGTTGGTCACATTACTTGAAACTCATACGAATTGATGATGAAAACGAGCGTAAATTCTATGAAATTGAAACGTATAAGAACAATTGGAGTGTGAGAGAATTGCAACGTCAGTTTGACTCTGCTTTATATACAAGATTAATATTGAGTAGAGATAAGAACAAAGCAAAAGAACTCTCAAAAAAAGGATTGATATTTGAAAAACCAAAAGATGCGATAAAAGACCCTTACATTCTTGAATTCATTGGTCTTCCTGAACACACAGAATATTCAGAAAGCGACCTTGAACAAGAGTTGATAGACAAACTTGAACACTTTTTATTAGAACTTGGCAACGGATTTACATTTGTGGCTCGACAAAAAAGGATTTCTTTTAACGACAAGCATTTTAGGATTGACTTGGTTTTTTATAACCGAATTTTGAAATGCTTTGTTTTGATTGACTTGAAAATCGGAGAAATCAAGCATCAAGACCTCGGACAAATGCAAATGTATGTGAATTACTATGACCGAGAAGTCCGGCTAGAAGATGAAAACAAAACAATTGGAATAGTATTGTGTAAAGATAAAAACGAATCGGTAGTAGAATACACTTTGCCTGAAAATAATGAACAGATTTTTGCAAGTAAATATCAAACTGTTTTGCCGAGTAAAGAAGAATTGAAACTATTAATAAACGAAAAGAAAAGCCAACGCTGAAAACCAAGCTAGACGGGAAAAACCAACAGAGAACAGTGTTTATTAGCAATTATAAAACCGTTCATAAATTTAAATATCATAAATATCATTTAAAATTTATCTAAATTATTGCTAAAAATTTAGTATCTTTTATTCTTTAAAGCAACGATAAGTTTAACCCTTGTGGTAATTATTAGTTTTACCATTAAACAATTTTATAGAAATAAAAATAAGCCAACAGATATATTGTCGTTTCCTTTCAATCGTAAATGGAAGAACAATAAAGAATTATATTTGGGTGATGTTGTAATCAGCTATGATTTTATGAATAAACCTAAAAATCAAAATTTAAGCTTATTCAAAGAAAAAGTTATTAAAACATTCATTCATGGCTTTTTACATTTATTAGGTTTTGACCATATTAAACTTAAAGATT
>JALRJA010000086.1 GCA_023255235.1 Flaviramulus sp. | reverse complement strand
ATCGTTTCATTTAGTGCTGGTTAACGATTATAGCTTTAAAATGTGGGATAGACCTTTTAAACTAAGTTCTGAAGTATATTATAAAAACTTAACTGACGTAAACCCTTACACCTTAGAAAATGTTAGAATTAGGTATCGTGCCAACAACTCAGCAAAAGCTTATGCTTATGGCTTAGACATGCGACTAAATGGTGAGTTTGTTCCAGGAACAGAATCATGGTTTAGCTTTGGCTATCTAAAAACCGAAGAGAATATAAATAATAGAGGCTATATTTCTAGACCTACAGACCAACGCTTAAAATTTGCAGCTTTGTTTCAAGATTATGTTCCCGAAATGCCAAACTTAAAACTTTATTTAAACTTAGTTTATAACACCGGATTACCTGGCGGTTCGCCTAGTTATGCCGATCCGTACCTATATCAAAACAGATTACCAGACTATAAACGTGCCGATTTAGGTTTGCAATTTGTTTTGGTAGATGCCAAAAAACAATTTACTACTGGGTGGAAGAAACCTTTTAAAGAACTCTCTTTTGGATTTGAAATTTTTAATATTTTTGATGTTCAAAACTCTATTACAAATACTTGGGTAAGAGATGTATATAGCAAAAGACAGTATGCCATCCCTAATTTTTTAACACCTCGTGTTTTTAATATTAGAACCACAATGACGTTTTAAAGATACTCCTTTAAAACTGCTATAACATAATCAACTTCTTCTTTGGTGTTGTAAATACTAAATGAAAACCGAATTGATGGTTTTTTTAAGTCGGCTTCACTTAAAATTTGAGCTAAAACATGCGATGCTTGAGAACTCCCACTTTGACAAGCACTTCCTTTTGAACAAGCTATACCTTTTAAATCTAGCTGAAATAATAACATACTAGCTTTTTCTAAAGGTATAGGCAAACAAACACTAAGAAGTGTGTAAGTACTTTTATCTGTAGTACAGCCTCCATTAAAAGTTGCTTGAGGTATTTCGGTTGTAATTCTTTCAATAAAATAGTGCTTTAACTCTTTAATGTATTGTGTTTCCTTTTCTAGGTTTTCATAAGCTAATTTTAACGCTTCTTCTAAACCAACAATATTATGAACACTTTCAGTACCAGCCCGTAATCCGCGTTCTTGCTCGCCTCCTGTAACCATGGCTTTTAATCCTGAGTTTTTTCTAATAAAAGCAAAACCAATTCCTTTAGGACCGTGAAATTTGTGCGAAGCAGCTATTAAAAAATCAACCGGTATATCTTGTAAATCTAATGTGTAATGCCCAACCGATTGTACGGCATCGGTATGAAACAAAGCCTTATTAGCTTGACATAAAAGTGCTACGCGTTTTAAATCAATAATATTACCTATTTCATTATTAATATGCATTAAACTCACTAGCGTTTTTTTATCATTTTGCAATAAGCTTTCTAAATGTAAATAATCAACAAAACCATCTTTGTCTAGCTTAACATAACTCACTAAAATAGAGTAGTCTTTTTCAAGTGCTTCAACAGTATGTAAAACGGCATGATGCTCAATCTTTGATGTGATAATATGTTTAACATTTAAATCTTTAACGGCACTTTTCAAAATTAAATTATCGGCTTCAGTACCGCCTGATGTAAAAATAATTTCGGCTGCTGTTACGTTTAAATAACTGGCAATTTTTTTTCTTGATTTTTCAATTAAAGCTTTTGAAGACCTACCAAAACTATGGGTTGATGAGGGATTCCCAAAATTAGTTTTCATTACATCAGTAATGGCTTCAATTACTTCACTACGCATGGGGGTAGTAGCGGCGTTATCAAAATAAACGTTTTGCATAAAAAATAGGTTTAAACAAAAATACAAGAAATAAAATTATTCTCAATAAGCTACGTTATAAATTTCAATTCCACTATTTTTGCCTAAAAGCTAAATACCATGCGCAAGCTATTTTTTATACTTCTACTTTTAAATTTAGTGTTTATTCACTCGTGTGATGATGGCGATATTATAACCGTTAATATAGAATTTGGAGAAACTTTTAGAGCCTGTGAAGGCGTTTCAGACCTTGTTCTTTACAAAATAAAAGAAGACCCGTCAGAATCTTTGTCTGTGCTAATTAATAATTTTTCTATTGATGAGCTTTTTGAAAATGATGGTGAAACCGAAAAAAGTGCAACTTTATTATACAGAACCTATAGCGATGCTAGCTTACCTAACAATTTGTTTTGTAGTGATATTGCACCACAAGTTACTATTATACAAAATGAAAGCGATAATGTGAGAGCAATTATTAATACTATTCTTGAAGAAGATGATAACGATGGAGTTTTAGCCGAATTTGAAAGTACAAATGGTATGAATCCTATTGGTGATAATGATAATGACGGCGTTTTAAATTATTTAGATGATGCACCTAATGACAATACCATAGGTGATGTAAACAATGCTATTGAAGATGGTTTTGACACAGATGGCGATGGCTTGCCAAACTTTATTGATGCAGACGATGATGGTGACAATATTTTAACAAAAGATGAAAAACCAGACCCAAACAATGACGGTAATTACAACGATGCTCAAGATACCGATAATGACGGAACTCCCGATTATTTAGATAACGATGACGACGGAGATGGTATTAAAACCCGTGATGAAGAAAACGCATCGCAAGACAATAACCCAGCCAACGATATAACCAACCCAGACGTTGGTGCCGATTTTTTAAACCCAGCAGTAGCAACTACCGTACCGGCTACCACATACAGGCAGCATACCATCTTGCAAAATTATACCATAATAATAACTCTTAGAGATATTTCTTTTGATTTTCTATCACAAGACCCACTTGACTTTGGGGTTTTAGAAAACAGCTTAACCTCTAGGTCAAGATCGGTAACGCCTGCCTTTAATTAGATATATCATTTTGGTAAATATAAACCTCTGTGGCTCCTAAACCATATTGTTGATAGTTTGCATCATAAAACTTAACATTATCATACTTGCCAAAAAGATATTCTAACTCTAATTTTAAAACACCTTCTCCTACTCCGTGAATAAAAACTATTTTCTGAATACGTTTTTCTATAGCAAAATCTAATTGTCTTTTAGCTGTTTCTATTTGAAGCGTTAACATATCATGCTTAGACATTGCCTTTGTAGAGGCAACCAATTGGTTAATGTGCAAATCTACTTCCATGGTTGGCTCATAACGTGCTTTTGCCTTCTTTTTTACCTGCTTTCGTTTTTGCTCTGATTCTTTTTCTTGTATTACAGTGCTTAAACTCTTAAGAGAAAAAGCATCACGTTTTAAACTTTGCTTTTTTTGGTTTTTAATGAGTTCTGTAGTTTTAAAATTTAGTAAAAACCCATCAGTAGTTTCAATTG
>JALRJA010000065.1 GCA_023255235.1 Flaviramulus sp. | reverse complement strand
TAAGATTAAAATTACAACATAATATTGTTTATAAAAAAAAGGGGGGTTTTACCCCCCCTCTTAATATTTGAATATTAGTTCAATTTATTGATTAGATTTTAACCTTATCAATTGGACCAAACTCATTTTCATATGCAAGTTGTTGCGGGGTTGGATTGGCGAGTGGAAGAGGTGGATTCGTTTGTTGAGTTTGACGGACGAAAGATTCCAACGGGTCAAAAGGCTCTTGTACGAGACATTGATGGCATTTCAAACGACATTATCTTAGGTGCTTTAGCTATTTTATTTGTTCTTTTAGCTATTGCCCTGTATTTAGTTAACAAAACCTTGCGTCGTTTTGCAGCCGTACAAAATATTGAATTACCCGAAAAAACTAAAAGAACACCGCTTTGGAAAGCCTTTGTTCAAAACCAGTTTTTAATGTTGCTAGTAGCTATATTCTTTTTGCTTTCAAGTGCTTATTTTGTTTATGGCTATTTTATGCAAATTGGTATTGATCAAGGGTACCAACCAGTACAGCCTATTCACTACTCACACAAAATACACGCAGGAGATAATGGTATTGATTGTAAATACTGCCACTCATCTTCAAGAGTAAGTAAGCACTCAGGTATTCCATCGCTTAATATATGTATGAATTGTCATAAATCAATCTATGAATACAATGGTGAAACAACACCTGAATACTCAAAAGAATTTTATGATGGGGAAATTAAAAAATTATACAAAGCTGTTGGCTGGGATGATGTAGAACAAAAATATACAGGTGTAACCCAACCTGTTAAATGGGTTCGAATCCATAACTTGCCAGATTTTGTTTACTTTAATCATTCTCAACATGTTAGCGTTGCAGGTGTAGAATGTCAAACATGTCATGGTCCTGTTGAAGAAATGGAAATTATGTATCAACACGAATCATTAACTATGGGTTGGTGTATTAATTGCCATAGAGAAACAAATGTCAATGTTAAAGATAACGCTTATTACACCAAAATACATGAAGAGTTATCAAGAAAGTATGGCGTTGAAGAATTAACAGCAGCTCAAATGGGTGGTTTAGAATGTGGTAAATGCCACTATTAAAAAATTTAATTAAGAAGTAATTCAATTATATAATATGTCATCAAACAAGAAATACTGGAAAAGTGTTGAAGAGCTAAATGAGAATAGTTCTATTGTTGAGACGCTAAAACAAAACGAGTTTGTAGCTGAAATACCTACAGATGAATTTTTAGGAGATAAAGAAACCTTAGAGACAACCGCTACAACACGACGCGATTTCCTAAAATATGTTGGTTTTAGTACTGCTGCGGCATCATTAGCAGCTTGTGAAGGACCAGTAAAAAAATCAATCCCTTATGTTGTTCAACCAACAGAAATTGTTCCAGGAGTAGCAAACTATTATGCAACCACTATTGCAGATGGTTTTGATTTTGCTAGTATATTAGTAAAAACACGAGAAGGGCGTCCTATAAAAATTGAAAACAATACCATGGCAGCTACAAAAGGTAGTGCTAATGCCAGAGTAAACGCTTCAGTTTTAGGATTATATGACAGTTTAAGGATTCAAAACCCACAAAAAGATGGTAAAACTATTTCTTGGGAAACACTAGATGCCGAAGTAAGCTCAAAATTAAATAGCATTGCGGCTTCAAATAAAGATATTGTACTCTTAACACAAACCTATGCAAGCCCATCAACTAGTAGGTTAATTGCTGAGTTTTCTCAAAAATACACCAATGTACGTCATGTGGTATATGATGCTATATCTGAAACAGCTGCCTTAGATGCTTACCAAGCTAAATACGGCGAACGCGCTTTAGCAAATTATGATTTTCAAAAAGCCATGACCATTGTATCTATTGGTGCAGACTTTTTAGGAGACTGGCAAGGAGGCGGATTTGATTCGGGCTATTCTAAAAACAGAATCCCTAATCTAGGCAACATGTCGCGTCATATTCAGTTTGAATCAAACATGTCGTTAACTGGTGCAAACGCCGATAAACGAGTACCGCTAACACCAAGCCAACAAAAATTAGCATTAGCCAAACTATACAGTTATGTAGTAGGTGCATCGGTTTCAGGAAAGTTACCAGAGCATATAGATAAAGCCATCCAAAAAGCCGCTTCAGAGCTAAAAAAAGCAGGTAGCAACGCTGTAGTTGTTACAGGAATTCAAGATGTTAATGCACAAACAGTAGCCTTAGAAATAAATGAAGCACTTAATAGCAAAGCTTTTGAGCCACAAACACCTATAAAAACAAGACAAGGTAATGATAAAGAAGTAGCACAACTTGTAGCAGATATGAAAGCAGGCAAAGTAGGTGCTATTATAATGAGTGGTGTTAACCCAGTCTATACACTACCAAATGCTTTAGATTTTTCTGAAGGAATAAAAAAGACAGACTTATCTATAGCCTTCTCAATGAAGGTTGATGAAACATCTTCTCAAACACAATATATTGCAGCAGCACCTCATTACCTAGAATCTTGGGGCGATGTAGAATTGAAAAAAGGACAGTATGCCTTAACACAACCAACTATTCGACCTCTTTTCAATACCAGACAATTTCAAGATAGTTTGTTAAAATGGACAGGTAATAACAGTTCATACCATAATTATATAAAAGAAACTTGGGGAACTACCATTTTAGGAGGAAACTCTTTTAATAAAGCATTACACGATGGGGTTTATATGGGCAATATAGATTCCCAGTTAAACACCTTATCACAAGGCAAAGAAAATACTTTTGAAAAACCTTCTGATAATCCAGCAAACGCCTTAGTTAACAACATAAAGTCAAGCAAAGGTTTAGAACTAACCTTATACACCAAAGTAGGAATGGGTGATGGGCAACAAGCCAATAACCCATGGTTACAAGAATTTCCAGACCCAATTACCAGAACAAGTTGGGATAATTATTTAACTGTTTCAAAAGCAGATGCAGCCGCAATTGGTTTAACAAACACCAATGTTGCAAATGGTGCTTTAAACAGTAACTATGCCAAAATTACAGTAAACGGAGTTTCTATAACAGCTCCAGTTATTATTCAACCTGGGCAAGCAAAAGGAACAGTTGGGTTGGCACTTGGTTACGGAAAAACCAAAGGCTTAAAACCAGAAATGCAAACTGGTGTAAATGCCTATGCCTTATACCAAAATTTTAACAATATACAAGCGGTTACTGTTGAAGCTGTTGCTGGCGAACATGAATTTGCCTGCGTACAATTACATAATACCTTAATGGGTCGTGGCGATATTATTAAAGAAACAACTTTAGAAATATTTAACACCAAAGACAAAGAATATTGGAATGCTATTCCAAAGGTATCATTAAACCATGTAGAAACACCAGTAACATCACCAAAGGTTGATTTATGGGATGAGTTTGATCGTTCTATTGGGCATCATTTTAATTTATCAATAGATCTAAACGCCTGTACAGGATGTGGAGCTTGTGTTATTGCATGTCATGCAGAAAACAATGTGCCAGTAGTTGGTAAGACTGAAATACGCCGAAGCCGAGATATGCACTGGTTACGCATAGATAGATACTATTCTTCTGAAGAATCATTTGAAAACGACAATAAGAAAAAAGACAATATTTCAGGTATAGGAAGTTCATTGAGTGAATTTGGAGAAATGGAAAATCCTTCTGAAAATCCTCAAGTAGCATTTCAGCCTGTTATGTGTCAACATTGCAATCACGCACCATGCGAAACCGTTTGTCCAGTTGCTGCAACAGCACACGGGCGTCAAGGGCAAAACCACATGGCTTATAACCGTTGTGTAGGTACACGATATTGTGCAAATAACTGCCCTTATAAAGTGCGCCGTTTCAACTGGTTTTTATATAGCGAAAATGATGAGTTTGATTACCATATGAACGATGATTTAGGACGCATGGTATTAAACCCAGATGTAGTAGTACGCTCTCGTGGTGTGATGGAAAAATGTTCTTTATGTATTCAAAAAACACAAAAAACCATTTTAGATGCAAAACGCGACGGAAGAGCCATTAAAGATGGTGAATTCCAAACAGCGTGTTCACAAGCATGTAACAATGGCGCTATGGTATTTGGAGACATTAATGACAAAGAAAGTCAAGTTGCAAAACTAAAAGAAGACAATAGAATGTATCACTTGCTAGAACACGTTGGAACAAAACCAAATGTGATGTATCAAGCAAAAGTGAGAAATATAAAAGAAGCATAAATTTAATAAAAGAATCAATTATATAATTATGGCGTCTCATTACGAAGCACCTATTAGAAGACCTTTAGTTACAGGAGAAAAATCATACCACGACGTCACTGTGGATGTTGCCAAACCTGTAGAAGGAAAAGCCAATAAGCAATGGTGGATAGTTTTTGGCATTGCACTTGCCGCTTTTCTTTGGGGAATAGGGTGTATTATTTATACCATATCTACCGGAATAGGAACTTGGGGTTTAAACAAAACAGTAAACTGGGCTTGGGATATTACAAACTTTGTTTGGTGGGTAGGTATTGGTCATGCAGGAACACTCATTTCTGCTGTACTGTTACTATTTAGACAAAAATGGAGAATGGCAATTAACCGCTCTGCAGAGGCAATGACAATTTTCTCTGTTATTCAAGCTGGCTTATTCCCTATTATACACATGGGACGACCTTGGTTAGCCTATTGGGTATTACCAATTCCAAACCAATTTGGGTCTTTATGGGTTAACTTCAATTCGCCACTACTCTGGGATGTATTTGCAATTTCTACCTATTTGTCTGTATCATTAGTTTTTTGGTGGACAGGCTTATTGCCAGACTTTGCCATGATTAGAGATAGAGCCGTTAAACCTTTTCAAAAGAAAATATATTCTTTACTAAGTTTTGGTTGGTCTGGTAGAGCTAAAGATTCATCTAATAATTGGCACGTTTATGTAAATGGAGTAACAAGTGATTTGCAGGACTTCAGATTAAATTC
>JALRJA010000017.1 GCA_023255235.1 Flaviramulus sp. | reverse complement strand
ATCAGAACAGGATTGGTCGAGTATAAAGGTTATGAGGTTATTGGTGATCTTGTTGAGATTGTTTTTAATGGACAGGCGGTTACCGAGCATAAGGTTATCGCAATACAAATTCAAGCAACTATCCAAATAAAAGAAAATTTGGTTTGTTGCATGGAAGGAACGTTTTTTGATTTCACATCGCTACAAACGGCGAACACCTGGAAAAGCACCTAACCAATGACACATAAATATCATAGCGAACTTAAAATAAAGTGCTTTGTTGTAGTCTTTTTTCTTGTTGTAAAATTTTGTAATAGCTATCCAACCTTTATCAAGTAGTGGGTCTTCATGCACGGTTCTTTCATAAAACTGTAAGGCTAAATCATTTTTGTTTAATTTTTCATAACAGTTTCCAATTCGCATTAAAGCAAAAGAAGTTGGTTCGTCTAGTTCAAGTGTATAGGTGTAATTTTCAATAGCTTCTTGATAGCGTTTTAGCTTTTCTAAAACTTTACCGCGTTCAAGATAAGCACCTACAAATGTATCATCAGAAATAATAGCAAAATCAAATGCTGCTAAAGCTTTTTTATAATCTTTTAAGGTGTAATATTGTTTTCCTAATTGATGCCAAGCAACTTCACAATACGGATTGCTATCTAAAAAGGTATTAAGATAGGTTATGGCTTCTTCATATTTATCTAAAAATTCAAAGCAATATATAACGTTATAAAGTGCCGAATAATCATCAATATCTTCTTCTAAGCATTTTATAAAATAGGTTTTAGCGTCTTCAAATTTATCTAAAAACAAATATTCCATACCAATTAGTGAATAAATATCAACTACATCATCGGTAAGTTCTAATGCTTTTTTTAGAACTTTTATAGCTTGTTTATGGTCGTCTTTTTTTGAAAAAATATTGGCTTTTTGAATATAAATTTCTTCATTGAAAGGGTCTAAGTTATACAACTCGTTAAGTAGTATGTCTGCCTCTTTTAGTTTATCTTCAAAAATAAAAATCTCTACTTTAAAAAGCTTTAAGTTTATTGAGGTAGGATGTTGTTCTAAGCCTAATTTTATGGCTTTTTTTGCTAAGGCAATTTTACCTTGATTTAAGTAGTAATGAATAATGTTTTCAAACTCTTCAGAATCAAAAAACAAAACATGATTTGTTTTTAACATTGATTCAAACTTTGTAAGAGGCAGGTTGTTGTCATCTTGACCAAGCTCCATAAGCAGTTTTCTATGATTTTGTTAGAATAAATTTAAGCTTCTATTTTTACTTTTATTGATTAGCACATAAATGTTTTTAACAAAGTAATGAACAGTTAAGCATAATTAATTATAATTTTTATGTTTAGTTTTTGATTATCAGTAGGTTGACGTTTCTTGTATATGGTTTAAAATAGTTATAATTATTTGGCAACCTTTGGTTATTTCATCATTTGAAATAGTTAACGGCGGTGTAATTCTTACAGCATGAGGTTCAAAAAGTAACCAAAACAGTATTAAACCAGCGTCTTGACATTTTAAAATTAAAGTATTTGTAATTTCAGATGAAGGTGTTATTATGGCAAGCATGAGCCCAATTCCTCTAATTTCTTTTATAAGCGGATGCACTAAAAGTTTTCTAAATAGATGTTCTTTTTCAAGTGTTTGTTCAATATACTTTTGCTGTGTAATTTCTTTTAAAGTTGCTAATGCAGATGCTGCAATAACAGGATGACCGCCAAAGGTTGTTATATGTCCAAGTTTTGGATTGTCTTGCAATAAATCCATGTATTTTTTTGATGTAGTAAAGGCACCAATTGGCATGCCACCACCAAGTCCTTTACCTGTAACTAAAATATCTGGAATACAGTTATAATGCTGAAAACCAAAAAGTTTTCCGGTTCTTCCAAAACCAGGTTGTATTTCATCTAAAATAAAAAGAGCACCTACTTGGTTGCAGCGTTCTTGTACTTTTTTTAAGTAATTATTAATGGGAGTAATAAAACCAGCACCACCTTGTATGGTTTCTAAAATAACACATGCCGTTTTGTTGGTAATGAGGTTTAAATCTGCTTCAACATTAAAGTTAATAAATTTAATATTAGGTAAAAGAGGTCTAAAAGCTTGCTTGCGTTCTTCAAAACCCATAACACTCATAGCACCCATAGTATTACCATGATAGGCATTGTGAGCGGCAATAATTTCACTACGTCCTGTGGCTCGTTTGGCAAGTTTTAAAGCACCTTCAATAGCTTCTGTTCCTGAGTTTGTTAAATATGTTTTTTCTAATGGTTTGGGTAAGTTTTTAGCAAGCAATTTGGTAAGTTCTACGGCAGGTTTTTGAATATACTCGCCATAAACCATTACATGCATATATTTATCAAGTTGGGCTTTTATGGCGTTAACAACTTTTGGGTGGTTATGACCTAAAGGTGTAGCCGAAACGCCAGCAACAAAATCTAAATAAGCTTTATTATTGGTATCATAAATATAGCAACCATGAGCATGCGAGATTTGCATAGCTAACGGATGCGGAGTAGTTTGTGCTTGGTATTTGAAGAAATCTGAAGTCATTTACTCCTTTTTATTCATTTCTTTAAGTTCTTCATCTTCTTCTTTTTTAACAGGAGTTCTTTCTATTAAAGCACTCTTATTTTTAGGGTTTGTTGGCAAATTTCTGGAGGCTTTAGATGTTTTATTGCCATTTGCTTTTGAGTTTTCTTCTGCTTTTTTAACACGTTCTAGTAAGGCTTCATCAACAAAATCTTCTTGCGGAATATAATCTTCTAATCCTTTTATAATAGGTAAAACCAATGGTGAGTCATCTTTAAATAAATCATCTACAGTAAGCGGACGTTCACTCTCACGCCAATCAAACCCTTTAAGCAAGCGGTCTTTTTCTTGGTATTTTGACTCAGGATACAAGTTGCCGTCAACTTGGTTAAACCGGGTATATTCTTCAATATCACCATTATTAAAAAACATAGAAATGTTTCCAGATTTTGCTTTGTCAATACCAATAAGTTCTTGAT
>JALRJA010000098.1 GCA_023255235.1 Flaviramulus sp. | reverse complement strand
AAAGAAGAGCAAGAATATGTTGATGCTATAAAAGAAGACGTTGCGTGGCTAGGTTATAAATGGGATAAAGAATTGTTTTCATCAAACTATTTTCAACAACTTTATGATTGGGCAATAAAACTCATTACAGACGGAAAAGCTTACGTAGATTCTCAAACCAGTGAGGCTATGGCAGAACAAAAAGGAACGCCTACTCAACCAGGTGTTGACGGTCCTTACAGAAATAGAAGTGTTGAAGAGAATTTAGACCTTTTTAAACGCATGAAAAATGGCGATTTTGAAGAAGGCGAACATATTTTAAGGGCTAAAATTAATATGCAACACCCCAATATGTTGATGCGCGACCCTATTATGTACAGAATTTTAAAAAAACACCATCACAGAACAGGCAATACATGGTGTATTTACCCAATGTATGATTGGGCTCACGGTGAGAGTGATTACATAGAACAAATATCACATTCATTATGCTCGTTAGAATTTAAACCCCATAGAGAGCTTTATGATTGGTTTTTAGACCAAATACTAGACACCAATTTAATTAGACCTAAACAACGTGAATTTGCCCGGTTAAATTTAAGTTACACCATTATGAGCAAACGTAAATTGCTCAAACTGGTAGAAGATCGTGTTGTTGCGGGATGGGATGATCCAAGAATGCCAACTATTTCAGGCTTACGCCGAAGAGGCTACACGCCCAATTCTCTTAGAAAATTTGTTGAAACTGTAGGTGTAGCTAAACGAGATAATGTTATAGATGTGTCGCTTTTAGAATTTTGTGTTCGCGAAGATTTAAACAAAATAGCGCCTCGTGTAATGGCGGTTTTAGATCCGTTAAAAATTGTTATTACCAACTACCCAGAAGATAAAGAAGAATGGTTTGACGCCGAAAACAACCAAGAAGATGAAAATGCAGGTTACAGAAAAGTGCCTTTTTCTAGAGAATTATATATTGAAAAAGAAGACTTTAAAGAAGTAGCTGGAAATAAATTTTTTAGACTAAAATTAGGCGGCGAAGTAAGGCTTAAAAACGCCTATATTATTAAAGCTGAAACGGTTGTAAAAAATAACAACGGCACTATTACAGAATTGCATTGTACCTACCACACAGACACAACAAAAAAAGTTAAAGGCACATTGCATTGGGTTTCTATAAAACACGCTTTAAAAACCCAAGTTAGGGAATATGACAGGCTCTTTATAGATGAAGCACCCGATAGTTATGAAGATAAAGATTTTATGGAATTCATCAATCCAAATTCTTTAAATATTAGAGACGCTTTTTGTGAACCAAGTTTAAATAATGCTAAAGAAGGTGATAGGTTTCAGTTTCAGCGTTTAGGTTACTTTTGTGTAGACAAAGACACGACTTCAAAGAAATTAATATTTAATAAAACAGTTGGTTTAAAAGATTCTTGGGTTAAACAAACACACACAAACACACAACCCCAAACCAAACCAAGCAATGCCCAAGGTCAAAGAAAAGCTATTGATATTATTCAGCAATTAGGAAAAAAATATACAAACTTGCCAGAAGAAAAGCAATTAAAAGTAAAAGCAGAAATTCAAGAACTTGCTAAAAATGTAACATATCAAGAGCTAGAGCCTTTATTTAATACAGCTACCAAAAAAGTTGGTACGCGCATTGCCGTTATACTGGTTTTAAAAGAAATGCTTAACAAAGGGCTACCTAAGAATGAGTCTATAAAAGACCTTATTCAAAAAGCATTGGAAGACACAAACGAGTTGTTGGTTTTTGAGGCACAGTCTATTTAAAAAAGACACCAATTAACAAGTAATTAGATTTTTTGGTATATTTATATACAAATCAATTAACTAAAACTCAACATTATGGAAATGAATTTTTTAGCACTTATAACTGCAGCTGTTTCTGCGTTATTAACAGGGTTTATTTGGTATAGTCCAAAGCTTTTTGGCAACGCCTGGATGAAAGCATCAGGCATTACTGAAGAACAAATTAAAGGAGGCAATATGGCTAAAATATTTGGATTTGCTTTACTTTTTGCTTTTTTATTAGCACTAGCTCTTCAAGGAATTGTAATTCATCAAATGGGCGCTTATGCTCTAATGGGTGGCAATCCCGCAACAGCACTACCCTCTTATGAAGCCTTTATGGCAGACTATTCCAACGCATACAGAACATTTAAACATGGTGCTTTACATGGTGCGTTATCGGGCGTTTTTATAGCATTACCCATATTAGGAATAAATGCTTTGTTTGAACGAAAAGGAGCTAAATATATTCTTGTTAATGCCGGGTATTGGGTTGTTACACTTGCCGTAATGGGAGCAATTATTTGTGGATGGAAATAATCTTTTTTTAATTTTTAACATTATTAAAGACTGAAAATTGTATTTTTCGGTCTTTTCTTTTTCTATTGATACACTATACCATTTATACATCATCTAAAAATTTGCCTCAAGTATGGAACTCACTTGTAGAGCACGATATCTTTTTACAAACAACATATTTACAAGCTTTAGAAGACGCATCGCCCAACAACATAAAATGGTTTTATGTACTTGTTTTTAAAGATAACAAAGCGGTTGGCGTTGCTGTTGTTCAAAGAGTGCAATTGTATTTAAAAGACATTTTTAGAAAAACGAAGGTGTCATGTGTAAAAAGTTTTTTTAGAGATCTTGTTTCTAAAACTTTAAAAGGAAATATCCTAGCGGTAGGCAACATCACCCACACAGGGCAACACGGGCTGTTTTTCCTTAAAGAACACATAACTCAAACCCAGTTTTTAGAAATTATTTTTACAGCACTCAACGATATAAAAAAACAGATTTTCCTAAATCAAAAAAAGAAAATTAGAGCGATTATGATGAAGGATTATTTTAAAAATGATTCTATTCATAGTAGTAAAAAATTATTTGATGACATGAGGTTTCAT
Organism: Flaviramulus sp.; assembly: GCA_023255235.1. Classification (GTDB taxonomy): domain Bacteria; phylum Bacteroidota; class Bacteroidia; order Flavobacteriales; family Flavobacteriaceae; genus JALRJA01. The sequence continues at coordinate 7,849 of JALRJA010000098.1, read as the reverse complement.
AAGGTTGTAGTTCAGCCTAACATGATTCTTTGTGTTAAACAAGAGTGGCTTACAATAGATGATTATGTTTCTTGCCTTAATAAAAAATACAGAGATCAATACAAACGCGCAAGAAAAAAACGCTTATCTATAGTTGTCAAAGAGTTAACCCTCGATGACATAAAACATCATACGCCCTTGCTTTATAAGCTTTATAAAAACGTTACTAATAACGCTAAGTTTAATACATTTTATTTACCCAAAAACCATTTTTTTACTTTAAAAACACACCTCAAAGACAACTTCAAAGTTTATGCTTATTTTTATAAAAATCAAATCATTGGGTTTTATACTTTAATTTTAAATAACAACACTTTAGAAACGTATTTTTTGGGTTATGATAAAGCGTATCAACAAAACAACCAGTTGTATTTAAACATGTTATATGACATGATATCCTTTGGAATAAACAATAAGTTCAAAACAATTGTTTATGCCAGAACAGCCATGGAAATAAAAAGTGCCGTAGGAGCAAAAGCAATTACCATGCTCATTTATTTAAAGCACACAAACGGGTTGTTAAACGCCTTATTAAAACCAATTTTTAAACTCATGAATCCGAAGCAAAATTGGACAGAACGCCACCCTTTTAAATAAAACCCTGATTATAAAATAGAGCTTAAATTTTTTCTGAAACAAAACAGATAAAATTTTGTTAAAACCCTTTAAATTTAACAGTTTGGCGTTTTTTTTCTTTATTTTTATGTGAATCCAAATCATAATATTATGAGAACAACAGTATCAACCTTATTGATTGTCTTGCTTTCTGTAGGTGCTTTTGCTCAAAAAAGAAGCGATTTTAGAGGGCCAGATTACAAAAACTATAAACCATGGTTGCATAAAAGCCAGCCTATTATAGTTTATACATTAACAAATAAAACCAAGCTTCAAGGACCATTATTTAAAAATTACAAACCTTGGCAAAACCAGTTAGAAAGTAAATATATTCCTATTGTTTTTGGTTCAGAGCGATCAAAATTAAAAGGACCTGCTTATAAAAATTATAAACCTTGGCTTAAAAATAAGCAATAAGGCGATTTAATTATAAACTAAAAACTGTTAACTAAATTATAGGCTAACAGTTTTTTTATTTACATTACATTCAAATTAGCAATATGAATCTGTCGTACTGGGAAACAAAAACATGGCTTTCTAATATTGATTTTACCATAATAGGCAGTGGTATTGTGGGTTTAAGCTGTGCATTAAGTTTAAAAAACCGGTTTCCAAAGGCAAAAATAGTAATACTTGAAAAGGGCATATTGCCTCAAGGAGCAAGCACTAAAAACGCTGGGTTTGCCTGTTTTGGTAGTTTAAGTGAAATAATAGATGATTTAGAAACCCATACTCAAAGCGAGGTTGTAGAACTCATAAAAAAGCGTGTACAAGGGCTGCAAGTGTTAAGACAAACCTTAGGAGATAATAAAATTAATTATAAGCAATTAGGGGGTTACGAATTATTTACCAATACAGATTCATTACTTTTTGAAGCCTGTATTTCTAAGCAACAAAGCATTAACAAGCTATTAAAGCCTATTTTTAAGCAAGATGTGTTTAGTTTAAAAGACAATGTGTTTCATTTTAAGAATATTAAAAAGCAATACATTTTTAACCCTTTTGAAGGACAAATTGATACCGGTAGCATGATGGCAGCTTTACTGCAAAAAGCACAGTCGAAAGGAATTAAGATTTTAAATACTATTTTAGTTGAAAGCTTTTTAGAAAACAATGATTCTGTTACAATTAAAACCAATCAATTTGAGTTAACTACAGGCAAAATGCTTATTGCTACAAACGGTTTTGCCTCACAGTTCAATATTGAAGGAGTAAAACCCGCAAGGGCACAAGTTTTAATTACTAAACCCATTAAAAACCTTCACATTAAAGGCATTTTTCATTTAGATAAAGGCTACTATTATTTTAGAAATATAGATAATAGAATTTTATTTGGAGGCGGACGCAATCTTGATTTTAAATCTGAAGAAACTACAGAGTTTGCACAAACAGAACGCATTCAAAACAAATTAGAACACCTTTTAAAAACAACCATTTTACCTGAAACAGATTTTGAAATAGAGCAACGTTGGAGTGGTATTATGGGCGTAGGAAACCAAAAAAAAGCACTTGTTAAGCAACTATCAAACCAGGTGTTTTGCGGTGTTAGATTAGGCGGTATGGGAGTTGCTATTGGAAGTTTAGTTGGTAGAGAATTAGCAGAATTGGTTTAATTTTTTAACCATTTTCAAATAAACAACACGCCTATTATCTAAGCTTGTTTCATGTTCAAAAAACACGGTTTTTTTATTTAAAACAGCTTCAATTAAATAGTAATTTCCTTTAAAATAAGCCTTTGTTACAGTTGCTTTAAGATTTGATTTTTCTACTACTTTTAACTCATGTGCGTAAACAATAGTATTATCAAGTATATTAAATTCACCAAAAAACGAAGCTATTAAAGGTGTTTTAGGGTTTTTATATAATTGTTTTGGGCAATCAGTCACAAAAATTGTATTATCACTTAAAACAAGCATCTTGTCAGCAAAACCAAGAACATCATCTTTATCGTGTGTAGCTACAACGCAAGTAATGTTTTGGTCTTTCAAATACTTAAAAATATTACGTCTTAAACTGTGTTTTTTAAAGTTATCTATATGACTAAAAGGCTCATCGAGTAAAATAATTTCAGGTTGTTTTGCCAAAGCTTGAGCTAAAGCAACGCGTTGTTTTTGACCGCCAGACAAGGTTTTTACCTTTAAATGGGCAAATTCACTAAGTTCAACTACTTCTAATAATTCGGCAATACGCATTTTCTTTTCCTCAGGAAAAAAGTTAGATACGTGTTTTCCTATATTTTCTGATACAGATATAAAAGGCATCAAATCAAACTCTTGAGCTACATACTTCATGAAGTCATAACCAATTACCAAATTAAATTTTGGACCTAATATCTGATTGTCTTTCCAAAAAATTTGTCCTTCATTTAAATCAAAGGTTCCATAAAGCAACTGAAGTAATGTGCTTTTTCCAGAACCACTTTCACCTATTATAGCCAGATTTTCACCGGGTTTTGCACAAAAAGATATTGCTTTTAATACAGGTGTTTTGTTATAAGAAAAAGTTAGGTTTTCTACCTTGAGCATTGTGTATATTAAGCCGCAAAAGTAATACAAAAAAGAAGTAGTCTAAAATAACGCAGCTGTCATTTTTAAATTTTAGCATCATTTAAAACAGCTGGTCTTTAGACTACTTCTTTAAAAAAGTTTAAATAATTTATCCTTTAACTTTTGAAGTTGTTTTACTGGGCAAAACCTCAAAGCCCATATTGTAAAGTGTGAAACCAAAAATATCGGCATATTGCTCAATAGTTTTGCTTACAGGAGTTCCAGCACCATGACCCGCATCTGTTTCAATTCTAATTAGTGTTGGGTTTGTTCCTTGTTGTTTGCTTTGTAGTTCTGCAGCAAATTTAAAACTATGAGCTGGCACAACTCTATCATCATGATCACCTGTAGTTATTAAGGTTGCCGGATATGCAACGCCTTCTTTTACGTTATGCACTGGAGAATATCCTTTTAAATAGTTAAACATATCTTCGCTGTCATCGGCAGTTCCATAATCGTAAGCCCAACCTGCACCTGCAGTAAATGTGTGGTAACGCAACATATCTAAAACGCCAACAGCCGGTAACGCTACTTTGGCTAAATCTGGGCGTTGTGTCATAACAGCACCAACTAATAAACCGCCATTAGAACCGCCTCTTAAAGCCAAATAGTTTGATGATGTGTACTTGTTTTTAATTAAGTATTCTCCTGCAGCTATAAAATCATCAAATACATTTTGTTTTTGCATTTTAGTTCCTGCTTTATGCCATGACTTTCCATACTCACCACCACCGCGAATATTAGGAACTGCTAAAATGCCACCTTGCTCCATCCACACCGCATTGGTAATACTAAAACTAGGTGTAATACTAATATTAAATCCGCCATAACCATAAAGTATGGTTGGATTTTTGCCATTGAGCTCTAAGCCTTTTTTATGTGTAATCATCATAGGTATTTTGGTACCATCTTTTGAAGTGTAGAACACCTGATTACTTTCATAATTGGCACTATTAAACTCAATAGATGGTTTCCAGTACAAATCATATTTTCCCGAATCTACGTCAAGTTTATATATACTAGACGGTGTATTGTAGTTTGTAAAGTAGAAATAATTAGTTTTTTCTTCTTTTTTGCCACCAAAACCATTAGCTGTTCCTAAACCGGGAAGCTCTACATCTCTAACAAAAGTACCATCATATTGGTATTGTTTTACTTTTGATATGGCATCTACCATATAATGTGCAAAGAAATAACCACCGCCTGTTGTTGGTGATAAAACTTGGCTTGTTTCTGGAATCACATCTACCCAGTTTTCAGGAGTTGGCTTAGAGGCATCAACCGAAACAACTTTTTTATTTGGAGCATTTAAATTGGTAACCAAAAACAATTTACTGTCTTGGTTTTCAATAATGTAAGTATCGCTATCGGTATTGTCTAAAATAGTTACTAAAGGACTTTTTGGTTTGCTAAGGTCTTTAATATAAAGCTTGTTACCAGAAGTAGAAATACGTGGCGTAATTACTAAAAACCTATTGTCTTCTGTTACGCTTGCGTTAATGTATCGGTGTTTTTCTTGTGGTAAACCTCCAAAAATTAGAGCATCTTCTTTTTGCGACGTGCCTAATTTGTGATAATATACTTTGTGCTGATCTGTTTTTGCAGAAAGCTCGCTACCTTTTGGTTTATCATAACTTGAGTAATAGAAACCGTCGTTTTTGTACCACGACATTGAAGAGAATTTTATATCAACTAGAGTATCTTCTATTATTTCTTTAGTTTCAACATTCATTATTAAAATCTTTCTCCAGTCGCTTCCACCTTCAGAAATAGAATAGGCAAGTGTTTTGCCGTCTTTAGAAAAACTCATACCTCCTAAAGAAATAGTACCATCTTCTGAAAATGTATTAGGATCTAAAAACAATTCTGCTTCGCCATCTCCTTTTTTTCTATAATACACATTTTGATTTTGAAGACCATCATTTTTAGAGAAATAGGTATAATCACCTTCTGTAAAAGGAGCACCAACTTTTTCGTAATTCCATAAATTAGATAAGCGTTCTTTTAAATCTTCTCTAAAAGGAATTTTATCTAAATAAGAATAGGTAGCTTCATTTTGAGTTTTCACCCAAGTTTCGGTTTCAGGGCTTCTATCGTCTTCTAACCAACGATATGGGTCTTTTACTTCTACACCAAAAAAAGTATTAGCAGTATCTACAGTTTTGGTTACAGGATAGTTCACAGCAATAGGGTTGGGTGTTGTGTTTTCATTTTTACAAGACGCAAAAATAAATAGACTTAATAAACTAATTACAATTTTTTTCATAATAGGAGCGGTTTTTATAGTTGTGTATAAAAATACATAAAAAAAAGCTCCTATAAATTAGTATAGAAGCTTAAATTTTAAATACTTATATGAAAAAAGTGGTTATAATAACTGGTTTTCAACTAAATATTCGGCAATTTGAATAGTATTAGTTGCGGCACCTTTGCGAAGGTTATCAGCTACAATCCACATATTTAAAGTATTTGGTTGTGTTTCATCTCTTCTTATTCTACCTACAAATACCTCGTCTTTATCATGTGCGTAAATGGGCATAGGGTAAGTATTAGTGTCGGTATTATCTTGAACAACAACGCCAGAAGTTTGGCTTAATAAGGTTCTAATATCAGCGACATTAAAATCGTTTTCAAATTCCACATTTACAGATTCAGAGTGACCACCAGAGGTTGGAATTCTAACAGCAGTAGCAGAAACAGAAAAACTACGATCATTCATTATTTTTTGAGGTTCTCTAGCCAGTTTCATTTCTTCTTTAGTATATCCGTTTTCTTCAAAAACATCACAATGCGGTAACGCATTTCGCCCAATTGGGTAAGGGTATGCCATTTCGCCTTGCAAACCGGCAATTTCATTTTCTAACTGTTTTACAGCTTTAACGCCTGTACCAGAAACCGATTGGTAGGTTGAAACCACAACACGTTTAATTTTGTATTTTTTATGAAGCGGGTTTAAGGCCATAACCAATTGTATGGTTGAACAGTTTGGGTTGGCTATAATTTTGTCGTTTTTAGTTAATTCGGAAGCATTAATTTCAGGAACAACCAACTTTTTTGTTGGATCCATTCTCCAGGCAGATGAGTTATCAACTACTGTTGTACCTACCTCAGCAAATTTTGGTGCCCATTCTAAAGATGTACTTCCACCTGCTGAAAATAAGGCAATATCAGGACGCATAGAAACAGCTGTTTCAAGCCCTACTACCTTATAGTTTATACCTTTGTATGTAATGGTTTTTCCTATTGATCTTTCAGAAGCTACAGGAATTAATTCGGTTACAGGAAAGTTGCGTTCTGCTAATACTTTTAACATCACTTCGCCTACCATTCCTGTTGCACCAACCACAGCTATTTTCATGTTATTGTTCTTTAAAAATTACCTGCTGCAAAACTAAGGATTAAATAGGTTTTAAAAAGAAAAAAAAGACTTCATCTTAACTAAAATGAAGTCTTTTTAACAACAAATAACACATTGTTAAATAATAAACAAATTATTATTTTTTTAACAAATCGCGTATTTCAGTAAGTAAATCTTCTTGAGAAGGACCTTGTGGTGCTTCGGGAGCGGCTTCTTCTTTCTTTTTCATACGGGTTATGCCTCTAATAATCATAAACATAACAAAGGCAACAATGATGAAATCAATCACATTAGTTAAAAAGTCACCCCATAAAACAGCTATTTCACCTACTGTTTCGCCAGCGTCATTTAGAGAGCCTTCAGAAACAATCCATTTTTGATTTTTAAAGTCTGAATTAAAAATGAGACCAATTAAAGGGGAAACAATTCCACCTGTGAAGGAGCTAACAACTTTGTTAAAAGCGGCACCCATTACAAAAGCAACAGCAATATCTACCAAGTTGCCTTTCATTGCAAATTCTTTAAATTCTTTAAGCATAATTTTAAAATTTAATTATAGAACAGCAATTTAACTAAAAAATTTAATAAGTATTTACTAGTTGCTTTAAAATGTGATTACTATAAGCAATACTGGGTTAATTTAACCTTATTTTTTATCACCCTTATTTTTGGCATTTTTCATGGCTTCACCAATTTGATTGCTAGCTGTAAAACTGGCTACCATATCGTTTAGCATGTTGCTTCCTGCTTGAGGTGCGTTTGGTAATAAAATAAGGTTGCTGTTGGTTTCTTCACCTAAAGATTGTAAGGTATCATAGTGTTGAGTTACCACGATTAAAGCAGAAGCTTCTTGACTATTAATACCAACGCGATTTAATACTTCAACCGATTCTTCTAAACCCCGTGCTATTTCTCTACGCTGGTCTGCAATACCTTGACCTTGTAAACGCTTACTTTCTGCTTCGGCTTTTGCTTTTTCAACAATTAAAATACGTTGAGCGTCACCTTCAAATTGAGCAGCAATTTTTTCACGCTCTGAGGCGTTTATGCGGTTCATGGCAGATTTAACCTGTGCATCTGGGTCTATATCTGTAACTAAGGTTTTAATAATATCAAACCCATAATCTAGCATGGCATCATTTAGCTCTGCTTTTACCGCCAAGGCAATATCATCTTTTTTTACAAAAACATCGTCTAATTTCATTTTGGGCACTTCAGCACGCACAACATCAAACACATAAGAAGTAATTTGGTCATGCGGATAATCTAATTTATAAAAAGCATCATATAC
>JALRJA010000368.1 GCA_023255235.1 Flaviramulus sp. | reverse complement strand
AGCAGTATATTAATAATATTACTAATACTTCGAGCAATGTAAGTAAGTGCTTTTAAACCGTATTTTGTTTTTTTGGATAGCATGATGCTAATATAGGTATTTTAACAAACCATTTAAAAAAGAATTAATCACTTAATTAATTTTTTATTTTAGATGGAGCTAGCTTTTCGTTTTATAAAGCTTACATTAAGTAGCTAGAGCTTGTTCTATATCGGCTATAATATCATCTATATGCTCTAAGCCTACAGATATACGCACCAACCCATCGGTTATATTCACCTTTAGTCTATCGTCTTGTTCTAAACTACTATGCGTTGTAGAAGCAGGATGTGTTACAATAGTTCTTGTATCACCTAAATTAGCAGAAAGCGAACACATTTTTATGGTATTTAAAAATTGTCTTCCGCCATCTATTCCGTCTTTAACTTCAAAAGCAACAATATTGCCACCAAATTTCATTTGCTTTTTTGCTACTTGATATTGTGGATGTGATTTTAAAAACGGGTATTTTACCCAATTTACTTTTGAGTGATTTTCTAAAAATTGAGCTACTTTAAGTGCATTTTCACAATGCTTATCTACTCTAACGGGAAGTGTTTCTAAACTTTTAGAGAGTATCCAAGCATTAAATGGCGATAAGGCTGGACCTGTATTTCTTGAGAATAGATAAATTTCTTTTATTAAGTTGGCATTTCCAACTGTTATGCCTCCTAAAACACGACCTTGCCCATCTATTAGTTTTGTAGCACTGTGAATTACCAAATGTGCACCAAACTTAATAGGTTGCTGTAAATATGGTGTGGCAAAGCAGTTATCTATTATTAAAATTAAATTGTGTTTTTTAGCTATATTACCCAATAGTTCTAAATCTATAATATCTATTGCTGGGTTTGTTGGTGATTCGGCATATAAAATTTTAGTTTCGGGTTTTATTAAACTTTCAATAGTTTCTGGTTCATTAATATTGAAATAACTGGTGGTAATATGCCACTTTGGGAAATACTTAGTAAACAAACTATGAGTTGATCCAAAAACAGAACTTGCAGATACCACATGGTCGCCACTACTTAGTAAAGCTGCAAAGGTTGAAAATACGGCAGCCATTCCTGTGGCAAATGCAAAACCACTTTCAGCTTCTTCCATTTTGCAAATTTTATCTATTAACTCGCTTGTATTGGGGTTTGAAAAACGACTGTAAATATTGCGTTGTTTTTCATCAGAAAAAGAAGCTCTCATATCTTCGGCATCTTCAAAAATAAAACTAGATGTGAGGTATAAAGGGTTACTATGTTCTAAAAAATTAGTGCGTTCTACTTGTGTTCTAATAGCTTCTGTTTCAAATTTTTTTTGGGTCATTTTTTTTACTTTTTAAGGCTACAAGTTTATTGATATTGTGATTTAATTAATGTGTTTAGATAATCTTAAAATATCACCAAAAACACCACGTGCGGTAACTTGGGCACCGGCACCAGCACCTTGTATCACAATAGGCTGTTCGCCGTATGATTCTGTAAATATTTCAAAAATAGCATCACTACCCTTTACATGCCCTAAGGTACTATCTTGAGGTACAGATACTAATTTAACTTCTAAATTGCCTTTGTCTTGCGATAAATCTCCCGACAAATCACCTACATATCGCAAAACATATTCTGGTTTTTGCTGGTCTTTAATTTCTTGATATTGTTTATCTAAAACAGATAATTGTGATAAAAACGATTCAACAGCAATATTTTGATAGGCTTCAGGAATTAGATTTTGTACAGCAACATCTTCAAACTCATTTTGTAAATCTAACTCTCTAGCTAGTATTAATAATTTTCTAGCAACATCATTTCCTGAAAAATCTTCACGAGGGTCTGGTTCTGTAAAACCTTTATCTATGGTTTCTTGAATAATAGTGCTAAAGGGTCTATCTTGAACCGAAAAATTATTAAATAAATAGCTAAGAGTTCCTGAAAATACACCGCGTATTCTAGTGATGTTTTCTCCCGATTCATGTAAGAGCTTAATAGTATCAATTAGTGGTAAACCCGCTCCAACAGTGGTTTCATATAAGTATTGTTTGTTGTTTTCTTTTAACTTTGCTCTTAATTCTCTATAGAATGTATGAGAAATGGTATTGGCTATTTTATTAGACGAAACCAAATCGAATCCTGCTTCAATTAAAGGAATATAATTATGGTAAAACAACGAACTAGAGGTGTTATCTACAGCTATTAAATTTTCTAAATGATGTGCTTTTGCATAAGCCATAATATCTTGAACAGAACTTTTTAAAACAGTAGATGTAATAGCACTATTCCAATTTGAATCAACGCCATTTTTGTTTAAAAGTAATTGTTTAGAATTGGCAATAGCAAACACATTTAAGTTAATTCCTTTTCTATTTTCAATCTCTTTTTTAGATTTTAAAATTTGATTTATTAATGCACTACCTACGCCACCATGACCAAAAATAGCGATGTTTATTTTTTTTGAAATGCCAAAAATTTCACCATGAATAACATTCATTGCTTTGTGAAGTTGGCTTTTTTTAAGTACCAAACTCACGTTTTTGCCTGTTACCGTATTATTGAATAACAGTGGTGTTATTTGGTTTTTTATAAGGGCATTAAATGGTTTGTGAAATGTATTTAATTCTATACCTATTATAGAAATTACCGAAACATCATCTACCACACCAATTTTGTTAACATCTTGCGAATAGAAATCATTTTCAAATTCGCGTTCTAGGGCAATTACGGCTTGGGTTGCTTGGTCTGCATCAATAATTAGCCCTATACCTCTTTCTGAAGAGCCTTGAGAAATAATACTCACACTAATATCTCTATCGCTTAATGCTTTAAAAATACGAGCATCAACACCAATTTTTCCTAATAACCCTCTTCCTTCTAAATTTATTAAAGCCACATTGTCTAAAACCGATAACGAAGTAACTTCTTTAGAGTTTGGTTTTGAAGTGATTAAAGTGCCTTCATCATCTGGGTTAAAAGTGTTTAAAATTCTCAGGTTAATGTTTTTTTCAACTAAAGGAATAATGGTTTTTGCATGCAAAACGGTAGTGCCAAAATTGGCTAGCTCATTGGCTTCGCTAAATGATAATTCTTTAATTTTTTGAGCGTCTTCAACCAAATCTGGATTTGCAGTATAAATACCACTAACGTGCGTGTAGTTTTGCAATTCTTCAGCATCTAAATAATTGGCTAATAAAGCGGCTGTGTAGTTGCTTCCGTTTCTACCTAAAGTAGTTGTTTCATTATTAGAGTTTGATGCAATAAAACCTGTTACAATATTAACTGTTTGGCTATTGTTTTTCTTGAAATACTGTTTTATATTTTCTTTAGAAACTTGCGAAATAGGTTTTGCATTTCCAAAGGAAGCATCGGTTTTTATAAGTTGTCTGGCATCTGTTGCTTTGGCTTGAATACCTTTTCTGTTTAGTAATTCTGAAACCATTTTAACAGCTAATAATTCGCCTTGTGCTAAAATTTCGTCTTTGGTTTTTTTGCTGTAGTCTTTTAATAAACTAACACCTTCAAAGCGTTTTTCTAATGTTGCAAACTCTTCAGAATAATCAATTGTTTTTAAAGGATTTATTTGATAGTTTTTAAAAGCTTCTAAATCGTTTTTAAAATCGTTGCCTTTAAGGGCTTTGTTTAAAATAGCTTCTAGTTCATCTGTAGCATTTCCTCTTGCCGATACCACTACGGTTATTTTTTCACCTAATTTTAGTTTGGTTTCAATAATAGAAATTACTCTATCTAAACCTTTTCCATTGGCTAAAGATTTTCCGCCAAATTTTAATACTTTCATTTTTTTATGTTTAGCATTTGGCACAAAAATGCCTTCTATAATTTTTTCAAGCTGTTCAAACTCCATTAAAAAAGCATCATGACCGTGAACCGATTGTATCTCATTGTAAGTAACATTGGTATGATTTACCGCTAGTTGTTTGTGGGTTTGTTTGTTTTCTTCAGCAGTAAAAAACAAATCAGAATCTACACCAATAATATGTATATTGGCTTGAATAGTATCTAGCACATTAAAAGCCTCTGGTCTGCCTTTTGTTACATCAATGGTTTTAAGCAATTGATTCATTAATTTATAAGCCGACAATTGAAATCTTTCTTGCAATTTTTTACCATGATGCAGCAACCAACTTTCTACATTAAAAATCTCTAAAGTTTCATTTTTTGAACGTTGAAAACGTTCTTTAAAAGACTCTGGAGTGCGGTAGCATAACATAGCATGCATGCGTGCATCGTGTACTGGGTTTTTTGAGTTAATGAGAAATTGCTCTTGAATTTGGCAATTAGCTATAAGCCAATCTGTAGATTTCCAATCGGTTGCAACAGGAATTAAATGCTCTGTAAAATCTGGTTTTAAAGCAGCCATTTCCCAAGCAATACCGCCTCCTAAAGACCCTCCAATGGTTGCAAAAAGGGTGTTTATTTGTAATTCTTTAAGACCTTCTAAAAATAGTTTTGCCACATCTCTGGCTATAAAATCTTTATAGTTTTCTATAACAAACCCATCAAACCCATTACCCGGAATATTAAATGCTAAAACAGAGTATAACGTAGTATTTATAACTTTATCATGACCTACTAAGTCTTTCCACCAACCATCTTTACCTGACACATTACTATTTCCTGTTAAGGCATGATTTACCAAAACCACTGGAGCTGTTCCTAAAGGTTTTCCAAAAACTTGATAGCTTAATTTTAACTCAGTAATAACAACGTTACTTTCTGTTTTAAAATCTTTAAAGCTGATATGTTGCAAATGATGTTTCAATTTTTAAGTATTAACACAATTTAATATGCTAGATAATAATCTCTTTTTTTAATATTATAGTGTTTTAAACGCGGCTTTTAAATCGGCTTTTAAATCTTCTAAATCTTCAATTCCT
>JALRJA010000091.1 GCA_023255235.1 Flaviramulus sp. | reverse complement strand
AAATAGACCTTGTAAATTTGAGTGTCTAACAAAAATATAGCTTGTAATGAGCCATATAGGTGACGGCAAAAAATTTACACCAAATAAAAACAATAAAATTTAAACAGATGAAACTTGTTTTATCACCAGCAAAATCGTTAGATTTTGAAAGCCCTTTACCAACAGAGCTTCATACAGAAGCTTTATTTTTAAAACAATCGGAGCAATTAAATAAATTACTCAAAAAACAATCTGCTAAAAGCTTATCAAAACTAATGCACATTTCTGATGCACTAGGGCAATTAAACTATGAACGCAATCAATCATGGGAATTACCTTTTTCAACAACAAACGCCAGACCAGCCGTTTATGCCTTTAGTGGGGATGTTTACAAAGGTTTAGATGCCTACACTATTCCAAAAGAGCATATAAAAAAACTACAAAATACAGTACGCATTTTATCGGGGTTATATGGCTTGTTAAAACCTACCGATTTAATTCAGCCTTACCGATTAGAAATGGGAACAAAATTAGCTGTGGGGAAAAATAAAAATCTATATGAATTTTGGAAAAAAAATATTACAACAGCTTTAAATGAAGAACTTCAAGACAACGAGTTGCTTATAAACCTTGCAAGTAATGAGTATTTTAAAGCGATTGATTTAAAAGCATTACAAGCACCTGTTATAAATGTTGAGTTTAAAGATTTAAAAAATGGGGTGTATAAAATTATTTCATTTTTTGCAAAAGAAGCTCGTGGATTAATGGCACGTTATATTATTGATACCAATGCCCAAACCCTTGATGATTTAAAAGGGTTTGATTACAAAGGCTACCATTTTAGTGAGCCTTTGTCTAAAGAAAATAGCTTAGTTTTTATTAGGTAAGCTACAGAAATGCCGTTTTTATTTTAGGCTATTGTACTTAAATTGATAGTTGTTTTAAGCCTTCATAAACTACTATACTTACTGCGTTTGCAAGATTTAAACTCCTTACATGTTTGCTATATAAAGGTATTGTATAAAGCATCTCTTTATTGGCGTCTAAAAGTGATTTTGGTAAACCGGTTGATTCTTTTCCAAATATTAAAAACAAATTATCTTCAAAAGGAATATCACAATAGTTTTTACTGCCGTGGCTAGAGAGATAAACCATTTGTTTGTTTGCATTTTTATTAAAAAAATCGGTAATATTATCATATATAATACTATCTAGGTGTTTCCAATAATCTAATCCTGCGCGTTTTAAACGAGTATTATTAATAGAAAAGCCAAATGGTTTTACAAGATGAAGACGAGAACCAGATGCCAAAGCCAATCTGCCAATATTACCTGTGTTATTAGGAATTTCAGGTTCTACTAAAACAATGTTAAGAGCCATTTTTTAAAGCTTTTTTTAAATTATTGCTAGTTTTAGTTTAAAACAGATTTTACAAACTCTTCTATGCCGGCAACTCCTTTATTGGTTAGGTGTTTTATAAAAGCACTTCCAATAATAGCACCTTTTGCATACTGAGTAGCTTGTGTAAATGTTTCATTATTTGAAATGCCAAAACCTACAACCTGTGGGTTTTTTAAATTCATTTTATTGATGCGCTCAAAATACTGTGTTTGCTCATTACCAAAACCAGATTGACTACCTGTAACACTAGCACTACTAACCATATAAATAAACCCATTTGATATAGAATCAATATATTTTATTCGTTCATTACTAGTTTGTGGTGTAATTAAAAACACATTAATAAGACCATATTTTTCAAAAATAGTTTGATATTCTTCATGATATACATCAACAGGTAAATCAGGAATTATTAAGCCATCAATACCTATTTCTTTGCATTTTTTACAAAAAGCATCAACACCGTATTGAAGCATAGGGTTAAAATAACCCATAATAATTAAAGGAATAGAAACGGTTTGTCTAATATTTTTTAGTTGCTTAAAAAGCACTTCAGTAGTCATACCGTTTTGTAATGCTTGCGTTGAACTGGCTTGAATGGTTGGTCCGTCAGCCAAAGGGTCGCTAAAGGGTAATCCAATTTCAATCATGTCAACGCCATTTTTTTCTAAATCTTGAATGACAGAAACCGTATCATTTATATTTGGGTAACCCGCTGTAAAATATATGGATAAAAGTTTTTTGTCTTCTTTCAGTTTTGTATTTATTCTATTCATCATTACAATTTAAAATAATCTATATAAGTATTTAAATCTTTATCACCTCTACCAGAAAGGCTCACTACAATAATGTCGTCTGGTTTAAATTGTTTATATTCAAAAATAGCTAAGGCATGAGATGTTTCAATAGCAGGAATAATACCTTCTAATTTTGAAAGTTCTAAACCAGCTTTCATGGCATCGCTATCTGTTATAGACATAAATTCTGCACGACCTGTTTTAGATAAGTGAGCATGCATTGGTCCAACACCTGGGTAATCAAGCCCTGCAGATATAGAGTAAGGTTCTGTTATTTGCCCATCGGTTGTTTGCATTAGTAGGGTTTTGCAACCATGAATAATGCCTTCTTTTCCTAAAACAGAAGTTGCTGCACTTTCACCAGAATCAATACCTAAACCTGCAGCTTCTACGGCTATAATTCCCACTTCTGGTTCGTGTAAAAAATGGTAGTATGTACCCGCAGCGTTACTACCGCCGCCAATACAAGCTATAACATAGTTGGGGTTTTCGCGACCTTCGTGTTCTTTTAATTGCCAT
This sequence comes from Flaviramulus sp., assembly GCA_023255235.1. Lineage (GTDB taxonomy): Bacteria > Bacteroidota > Bacteroidia > Flavobacteriales > Flavobacteriaceae > JALRJA01. The sequence continues at coordinate 692 of JALRJA010000091.1, read as the reverse complement.
TTTATTTCTTCAGAAATAACCGATTGAAAACGAGTTACCATATCAGGATATGGGTGTGGTCCAATAGCAGAGCCAATGATATAATGCGTGTTTACTGGGTTATTTATCCAATCTCTAATAGCTTCATTTGTTGCGTCTTTAAGTGTTTTACTGCCAGATAATGCAGGAACAACTTTTGCTCCAAGCATTTTCATTCTTGCAACATTGGGTGCTTGCCTTGCTATATCAATTTCACCCATATAAACAATACACTCCATACCCATTAAAGCACAAACCGTTGCAGTTGCAACACCATGTTGACCAGCACCTGTTTCGGCAATAATGCGGGTTTTGCCTAATTTTTTTGCCATTAAAATTTGCCCAATGGTGTTGTTTATTTTATGAGCACCTGTATGATTTAAATCTTCTCGTTTTAAATATATTTTGGTGTTATATTTTTCTGAAAGGCGTTTTGCAAAATACAGTGGTGAAGGTCTGCCTACATAGTCTTTTAAAAGCTCATGAAACTCCTTCTTAAAACTGGGTTCTGCCATAACTTTTAAATAATTTTCGCGAAGCATTTCTACATTTGGATAAAGCATTTCTGGTATGAAAGCACCACCAAATTCTCCATAATACCCTTTTTTATCAACGTTGTAATTCATAAAATGTCTTTTTTTTGAATTTTTTTTAGATTGTTTTTTGTTTCAATA
>JALRJA010000330.1 GCA_023255235.1 Flaviramulus sp. | reverse complement strand
TTTTGGTGAAGTACATGAAGAAATTCAAGCAAACCATCATGATTATAAGCATATTTCTAAATACCCTATTTATAATTTTAGACATTTTCTAAACACGGTTGGTTTTAAGAAAACAGGCTCAAAAATGCCTTTATTAAACTTAAAACTTAGTGAATCTGAAATAGAAAATGGCTATAACACATTAAAAAGTATTACAAAAAACAACCAAAAAACAATTTGTATATATACCAACGCAACAGGTTTAAAATGCTATACTGAAAATTGGTGGGAAACATTATACACCAAATTACTACAGGAATTTTCTAGTTATAATATTATTGAAATACTTCCTATAGAAAACATTTCAAAAATAAATTTTAAAGCAGCACATTATTACAGTAAGGATATTCGTGAAATGGCAGCAGTTATAAACAATAGCTCGGTATTTATATCGGCAGATAATGGCGTTATGCATTTGGCAAGTTCTGCACTTACTCCTACAGTAGGTTTTTTCTCTGTTACAAAACCTGATGTTTATGCTCCTTATGGAAATGGTAGTGTAGCATTAAATACAAATAAAACAGATGTTGAAGATTGGATAAAAGCCGTAAAAACTATTTTAACATAATTTTAAATAGCATTTGTTATGATGCAAGAAGAGTTACATAATCTTAAATATCCTATTGGGAAATTTAAAAGTCTTGATAATGTTACTAAACAACAAATAGAAGATTGGATTTCAGTCTTGGAAAACTTTCCAGATAGGTTAGAAAAATTAGTTTTAAACTTAACCGAACAACAATTAGATACTGTTTATAGACCAAATGGTTGGACCATTAGACAAGTAGTTCATCACCTTTCAGATAGTCATCATCATAGTTACTCGCGTTTTAAATGGGCATTAACAGAAGATAAACCTACTATAAAAGCGTACTACGAAGATAAATGGGCAGAGCTTTTTGATGCTAAAACAGCACCTATACAAATGTCTTTGCTACACCTCAAAGCCATTCATTGTAAATTAGTATATTTTTTAAAAGAATTATCAGATGTTGATTTAAATAAAAGCTTTATTCATCCAGAAACCAAAAGTGAAATTATTTTAAAAAATAATATAGGTATTTATGCTTGGCACTGTAATCATCATTATGCACATATTGAAAACTTGCTTAAACGAAATAATTGGGTTTAATAATGTATTTGGTTTTTCTTAATAAAACAATAAGTGTATAAGTTTAGTTAGCATAAAACTCAAAAGCGTCAAGTATAATTTCATCAGCCACTTTACAATCTATTTTTGGTTTTCCAATAGCTTCTAAAAGCACAAAATTAATATTGCCGTGGTTATTCTTTTTATCATATTTAAGTAACTCTATTATGGCATTATACTCACTTTTAGAAATGGCAACTTTTCCATAATAGCCTATAAATAAACGCTTTATGTTTGCTGTTAATTCTTCAGGAAATCCTACTAATTTAGTTGAAATATAACTGGCTAAAATCATTCCAATAGCAATAGCTTCACCATGAAGTAGTGTTTGTTTATTGTTATCACTCAAAAAATAAGACTCTATGGCATGCCCAAGTGTATGTCCAAAATTTAAGGTTTTTCTCAAACCGTTTTCATAGGGGTCAATTTCAACAACACGTTTTTTAATTACAACCGATTCATAAATCAATGTATCTAAATCATCTAACGCTAATTTTGATAAATTTTGAAATTTATTCCAATAGGTTATATCGCTTATTAAGCCATGTTTTAGCATTTCAGCTAAACCAGAACGCATTTGATTATTTGCTAAGGTATTTAAAAACTGGGTATCAATAAGCACTAAATTAGGATTGCTTATAACACCTATTTGATTTTTTAAATGCCCTAAATCTACTCCTGTTTTTCCTCCTACAGATGCGTCAACCATAGATAATAGGGTAGTAGGTACATTTATATAAGCTATTCCGCGTTTAAAAGTACAACCTACAAAACCGCCTAAATCTGTTAAAACACCACCACCTAAATTTATGAGTAAACTTTTTCTGTCGGCATCTAAATCAGATAAGGTATTCCATACACCAACACAAGTTTCAATGGTTTTGTTAATTTCGCCAGATTCAATCTCAATAATTTCAATAACACTACTAGTTTCAAGTTTTTCTAAAAATATTGGTAAGCAAAATTGATGTGTGTTTTCATCAACAAGAATAAAAATTTTAGAAAAATTAAATTCTTTAAGATGCTCATTTAATGCTGTATAACACTGTTCATTAAAATGAATAACACAATTATTTGCTGTAATAGAATTCATAATCGGTATTTATTTTTAAGGCTGTGAAATTAAGGAGATTTTATATAAAATTATAACTAAGATATAATTATCTTTATTAAATTTTTTTTATGAATACTGATTTAATTTTTGACAACACCGAAATTGCCTTTTCGTTAAAAAGTGATTCTGAGTTAGAACGTGCCTATTTTTTATTTAAAATGATTTCTATAGAACCCTTAGTTAGAATAGGAACTGTAGCAACAAATTTTGCTATTAAAGCACATTTACCCGTAGAAGGCTTAATAAGAGCAACTGTATTTGATCATTTTTGTGGTGGAATAAACGAACAAGATTGCTTGCCGGTAATTGACAACATGTTTGAAAAAGGAGTGTGTTCTGTATTAGATTATTCTGTTGAAGGCAAAGCAAATGAAAAAGAGTTTGATGATGCTAAAAGCAAAATTATTGATATTATAAATTTTGCAAAATCAAAAAAAGCCATGCCGATAGCGGTATTTAAACCAACCGGAATTGGGCGTTTAGAGTTATATGAAAAGGTTAGCAGTAAAGTAGAGCTTAATCAAAAAGAACAAGCAGAATGGGATAGAATTATAAACCGATATGATGCTATTTGTCAAAAAGCAAAAGACTGTAATATAGCT
>JALRJA010000315.1 GCA_023255235.1 Flaviramulus sp. | reverse complement strand
ATTATCACAAATTAAAAAATTAAAAAAAAGTAAGACATAACATACTTTAGTTTGAATTTTTTTGCAAAAGTAGTTTAATATCTTAATTAATTTCATTTAAAGATTATCTATTTTTGTCTCTCACAAGATAGTAATTTATGTTTCAAATAGGAAAAACTATTGTTTCAGAAGACATTATTGAAAATGAGTTTATATGTAATTTGTCTGCCTGCAAAGGTGCTTGTTGTATTGACGGTGATGCCGGAGCACCTATTGATGCTAACGAAACAGAAATTCTTGAACAACTATACCCTAAAATTAAACCCTTTTTAAGACAAGAAGGAATTGATGCAATAGAAAAACAAGGTCTTTATATCACTACAGAAGACGGGTATTTAGAAACCCCTTTAGTTAATAATGCCGATTGTGCCTATGTTATTTTTGATAAAAATAATGTAGCACTTTGTGGAATTGAAGAAGCCTACAACCAAGGCAAAATTTCATGGAAAAAACCAATATCTTGCCATTTATACCCTATTAGAGTTCAAGAATATTCAGAATTTTCGGCAGTAAACTATCATAAATGGCATATTTGTGATGATGCGTGTACACTAGGAAAAAAATTAGGAATGCCAGTTTTTAAGTTTGTAAAAGAAGCATTAATTAGAAAATTTGGTAACGACTGGTATATGGAATTAGAAAAAGAAGCTAAGAAAAAACACAACTCCAAAAAATAGCCAAAACACAGGTTAAAAAAGCCTTGAAAACACTATAAAAACACACTGTTTTAAAAAATCAATCAAAAATTTTTTGCTTAAACTCACAATAAAAATATTTTATAAAGCACTAATAATCAGGTATATATAAAACAAACAAGAATTAACATACTTTTTTTAAAGTATTTTCTTATTGTTAAAAACTTGTTGACATTGTTTATAACTATACCTTTCATTTTTGACATCATTTTTCAATCTTTGTTGTTCCCAAAATTCAAAAAAAACAGAGATAAATTTCATTAAAAAACCAAAAACAATGTCGCAAGCAGCCGTAGAACCCATTTTACAAGAAAATAAAGATCGTTTTGTTATTTTTCCTATTCAACACCATGATATTTGGGAATGGTATAAAAAATCGGAAGCAAGCTTTTGGACAGCAGAAGAAATTGACTTACATCAAGACTTAACCGATTGGGCAACAAAACTAAACGATGACGAACGTTATTTTATTAAACACATTCTAGCGTTTTTTGCCGCAAGTGATGGTATTGTAAATGAAAATTTAGCCGAAAACTTTGTAAACGAAGTACAATATAGCGAAGCAAAATTCTTTTATGGGTTTCAAATTATGATGGAAAATATCCATAGCGAAACCTATTCTCTTTTAATTGATACCTATGTAAAAGACGAAAAAGAAAAAGACATATTATTTAACGCCATAGAAAACTTTCCAGCAATAAAAAAGAAAGCCGATTGGGCATTAAAATGGATTGAGTCGCCAAGTTTTGCAGAACGCTTAATAGCATTTGCGGCCGTAGAAGGTATTTTCTTTTCAGGAGCATTTTGTTCAATTTTTTGGTTGAAAAAAAGAGGCTTAATGCCAGGACTTACATTTTCAAATGAGTTAATCTCTCGCGATGAAGGCGTACACTGTGACTTTGCAGTTCATTTACACAACAAACATTTAATAAATAAAGTACCCAAATCGCGCATAACAGAAATTCTAGTCGACGCACTCGATATAGAACGTGAGTTTATAACCGAGTCTTTACCCGCTAGCTTAATAGGAATGAATGCCGTTTTAATGTCGCAATACCTTGAATTTGTAACAGATAGATTGTTAAGCGAATTAGGTTGTGATAAAGTTTATAATACAGCCAATCCATTTGATTTTATGGATATGATTTCACTACAAGGAAAAACCAATTTCTTTGAAAAACGTGTATCTGAATACCAAAAAGCAGGTGTTTTAAATAAAGAAGAAGAGAAAGACAAATTTAATTTTGATGCCGATTTTTAATTGGTAAAACCTCAAAATAACACAACGGTTTTGTGTGAGTTTGTCAATCAATAAATAAACCCCCGATCTACAAAAAGAAATCATGTCATTTCTTTTATAAAGTTTTAAAATAGTTTTTCATTAACCAGAAAACTAAATTAAATACTATTTACCAAAAAGTAGTAACCAAATAAACTAACCAAATTTCTGAAGGTGTATCAGAAATATTAAAAAAAGTATAATAACAATGTATGTAATTAAAAGAGACGGAAGAAAAGAACAAATCATGTTTGATAAAATCACCGCTAGGGTGAGAAAATTATGCTACGGTTTAAACGAACTAGTAGATCCTTTAAAAGTTGCTATGCGTGTTATAGAAGGTCTATATGATGGCGTAACCACTAGCGAACTAGATAACCTGGCAGCAGAGGTTGCCGCAACAATGACAACTGCACACCCAGATTATGCCCGTTTAGCTGCTCGTATTTCCGTTTCAAACTTGCACAAAAACACTAAAAAAACCTTTAGTGAGGTTATGCATGATTTATATACATACGTTAACCCTAGAACAGGTAAAGATGCACCCTTATTATCTGATGAAGTTTATAATGTTATAACAGAACATAAAGAGCGGTTAGACTCTACAATTATTTATAATCGCGATTTTGGCTATGACTATTTTGGCTTTAAAACCCTTGAACGGTCATACCTTTTAAAACTAAACGGGCAAATAGCAGAACGCCCGCAACACATGCTCATGCGTGTTTCAATAGGAATTCATTTAAACGATATAGAATCTGCCATTGAAACCTATGAGTTAATGTCAAAAAAATACTTTACTCACGCTACACCAACCTTATTTAACTCAGGAACACCAAAACCACAAATGTCATCTTGTTTTCTTTTAACCATGAAAGAAGATAGCATTGAAGGTATTTATGACACTCTAAAACAAACAGCAAAAATATCGCAATCTGCAGGAGGTATTGGTTTGGCAATGCATAATATTCGGGCAACAGGAAGCTACATTGCCGGAACAAACGGCACAAGTAATGGCATAGTACCGTTACTTCGTGTATTTAATGATACCGCACGCTACGTTGACCAAGGCGGTGGAAAACGAAAAGGTAGTTTTGCTATATATTTAGAAACATGGCATGCCGATATTTTTGATTTTCTCGACTTAAAGAAAAACCACGGTAAAGAAGAAATGCGTGCACGCGATTTATTTTACGCCATGTGGATTTCTGATTTATTTATGAAACGTGTGCAAGAAGATGGCAATTGGACTTTAATGTGCCCTAATGAATGCCCAGGATTACCAGAAACTCATAGCCAAGAGTTTGAAGCCTTATATCAAAAATATGAAGCAGAAGGCAAAGGCAGAAAAACCATTAAAGCACGCGAACTTTGGGAGAAAATTTTAGAATCACAAATAGAAACAGGCACGCCTTATATGCTCTATAAAGATGCTGCCAACAGAAAATCAAACCAAAAGAACTTAGGAACCATTCGGTCTTCAAACCTCTGCACAGAAATTTTAGAATACACCTCACCAGATGAAGTAGCCGTATGTAATTTAGCCTCTATAGCATTACCCATGTTTATTAA
>JALRJA010000299.1 GCA_023255235.1 Flaviramulus sp. | reverse complement strand
CAACCCATTTAGAGCCACTGGGAACGGTCACAGATTGACCGCTTGCGATTGTGATAGGGCCAGCAGACATTGCGCTAGAACCAGATGGGATCGAGTAACTAGCAGCCACCGTCTTGCTGTTAACAATAATGCCGTTTGAAGCAGTCATAAACAACTTAAGCTCGGCGTTGGGAAAGACAACGGTTCCTATGTCTCTACCATCCATAACTACACCTTTATTTAATCCAATTGCTTTTTGTTGTTCAACTAGTTTTTGTCTAACTTCTGAAATTGCAGACACTTTGCTAACAAACTGTGATACCTCTAAAGAACGTATTTGTTTTTCAATGTTGATTTCATTCAAAAATACTTCAGCAAAATCATTATCATCAACAAATTTAAAACTGATATTTATTTCAGGGAGTTGTTTAATTAGAGTTTCCGTATCAAAATATAGCTCATTAATAAGACCATGTTGCATAGCATAATATGTTACTGCTCTGTACATAGCTCCAGAGTCTACATAAATATAGCCAAAATGTTTTGCAAGCTGTTTTGCTACTGTGCTTTTTCCGGTTGATGAATAACCGTCTATGGCTATAGTTATTTTTTTCATTATTTTAGTTTCTAATGGCTAAAGTACTTAAAGTGTTTGAAAGTAGAAAAAACAGATGTATTTATTGCAAGTCTATTTGTAAGCCAAAAAAGTTTGAATTTGCTGCACTAGTATATCGTGCATGTGTATAGCTAAAACGCATTGTATTCATTTTGATTGCTATTCCTGCTGAAATTCCTGAAAAATTGCGTTGATCTACAATACGTAATTCTTCAGAACGACGAAAATTATATCCTAAACGAATATTAAACCCTCCTTCTGGAAAAATTTCTGCACCTAAAATAGTATGTCTAATTACTTGACCTAAGAATCCAATTTTTTCATCGGTTTGGTTTCCATTTAAATCACTTGTAGATCTTGCTGGGTTTGGTTTGGCAATTGGCCAGTTTTGTAAATTTTCAAAAGTAACATGCCAACGAATGGGAACATTTTCTAAACGTTGAGACATACCAAAAGCAACTTCAAAAGGTATAGGTTCATTTAAACCTGCATAAGTTGTAATTTGAGTTCCTAAATTTCTAACCACTAATGTTGCTACAAAATCTAAATCATCATTTATGTAAAGCAACCCAAAATCTAGAGCGGCTCCAATTGAGTTATATTGTTCTAATTTAGAGGTAATGAGTTTTACATTGCTACCTAAATAAAAATCTGAATACCCAATTTGCAACGCATAACCTAGCGATAAAGCTGTTTCATTACCAGAGAAACTTCCTGTTGAATTGCCTGCTTCATCATAACCATCAAAAGAACCATAATTTACATAGGTAATTCCGGCATGAAAAGTTTTTGTGCGTCTATCAATGGTATAAGCATAGGCTGCCGTGCCGTAACTTATACCACCTAAAAAACTGGTGTAATTTAGTGCCAATTGATTATCCATAGCAACATTTATGGTTGCTGGGTTAAAAATGGCTTGTGTTACATCGTAATCTATATTAGTGAAAACCTTTCCTCCTAATGCTGCTTGACGTGGTGATGAAATTAAATTCAAAAACTGATAGGTAGTTTCGCCACCTACTTGAGCAAATAACAATGTAGTAAAGAGTAACTGTAAAAGGATTGAAATTTTTCTTATCATAATTTACGATACAAAGTAAATCTACCTTTAAACGATAGGATGTATCTTTTATTTCAAATTATAAAACAAGCTTAAAATTAATTGAACGTAGAATTTATAACTTTTTAGGATTTTTAACTTTTTGATTAGTAATTGCCAGTTTAATAACATCACTCATATCGGTAACATAATGAAAGGTTAATCCTTTTAAATATTCAGGTTTAATTTCGTCAATATCGCGGCGATTTTCTTCACAGAGTAAAATTTCTTTAATTCTAGCTCGTTTTGCAGCTAAAATTTTTTCTTTAATACCACCAACAGGTAGCACTTTACCACGAAGTGTTATTTCGCCTGTCATGGCTAAACTTTTCTTTACCTTTTTTTGAGTAAATAAAGATACTAAAGAGGTTAGCATTGTTACACCAGCACTTGGACCATCTTTTGGTGTAGCTCCTTCAGGAACGTGATGATGTCTTTCTTGTCCTCGGGGGTAAGGTTTGCGTCGTTGAACA
>JALRJA010000253.1 GCA_023255235.1 Flaviramulus sp. | reverse complement strand
GAATTTAGATCACACCCCATTGGTACAGGTCCTTTTAAGTTTAAACGATGGGAAGAAAATATTAAATTGGTTTTTAGAAAAAACCCTCATTATTTTGAAACAGATAAAACAGGTAAACCACTACCCTATTTAGAAGCTGTTTCAATTACTTTTTTGCCAGATAAGCAAAGTGAATTTTTACAATTTGTGCAAGGTAATATTGATTTTTTAAACAGTTTAGATGCGTCATACAAAGACGAATTATTATCAAACGATGGGCAACTACAAAATGCTTACCGCCATGATATAAACATGATTCGTGGTCCTTATTTAAACTCAGAATATCTTGGTTTTTATTTAGATTCAAAAACTCCAGAAATACAATCAAAGCATATAAGAAAAGCCATAAATTATGGTTTTGATAGAAGAAAAATGATACGGTATTTACGCAATGGTATAGGCAACCCGGCAAATGGTGGGTTTATTCCATTAGGTTTACAAGGCTATAGTAGCCAAATTGGTTATCATTACAAACCCGAAAAAGCAAAAAAACTCATAGACCAATTTAAAAAAGAAACTGGCATTATTAACCCAGAAATCACATTAACAACAACCAGTAATTATTTGAGTTTTTGTGAATATATTCAACGTGAACTTGAAAAAACTGGTTTAAAAATAAATGTCGATGTAATGCCCGAAGCCACTTTAAGAACGGCACGTTCTAACGGAAAAGTTGATATGTTTAGAAGCTCTTGGATTGCCGATTATTTAGATGCGGAAAACTATTTGTCTATTTTTTATAGCAAAAATTTTGCTCCAAATGGCTCTAATTATTTTCATTTTAAAAATGCCTTAGTAGATAGTTTATATAATGAAGCATTTACGATACATGATATTGAAAAAAGAAAAAAACTATACACTACTATTGATTCTTTAGCTATGAATCATGCTATTATGGTTCCTTTATTTTATGATGAAGTAATACGGTTTACCAGAAAGTCTGTAAAAGGGTTAGGTATAAACCCAATAAATATGCTCGATTTAAGATATGTTAAAAAAGAATAATTTAGCTTAGGTTTTTACTAAAAAATAGAGACGCTTTTATTCTTCAATTCTATTTTCATCAAAGGCAGATGGTAATAGCTTAGGAATAAATTTTACTACTAATGGTAATAATATTGCTCCACCTGGTAAGATAAATATAGCTAAACTAGGTATGGATTTAAAAATATCTAAAAGTTGTTCTTGAACCTTTTTTTGTTCGTCTTTAGTTAAATCTCTAACAGTAGATTGGGTTAACAATATCATGAGTTCTTTACTATCTTTTAATTCTTGAAAAAGGCGTTTTTTATTTCTAGAAATAAGTTTGGCTACCATTTTACTTGAATTATCATAAAAATTTTGAACTATATTTTTAGAGCTTAAAAGTGCAATATTATCTTTATAGGTTGTGTAAAATGTATTTATTGAATCAATAGATTTTTCAGTTATAAATGGTTTTAACGACAAATCGGTTGCCAGTTTTTTTAAAAAATGGTCTTCTTTAAAATCTATCTTAGTATCTGTCCAAGTAGCCATACATGCTAAATCTAGGATATAATATTTCTCTAATGTAGTTTTTAAATTACTTACCGAAGCATTGTAGTTTACATTTGCATAATCACGGTATCTAAGTGACGATTCAAAAAGTTTTATTAAACTCTCATCATATTGATTTTTTGTTTCTTTAGAATTTAAAACATCTAATGATATAGAGCCAATTGAAATCTCAATTCTTTTTAAATAATCTATTGAAACGGTGTTGGTTTCCAAATACTTTTTGTAGGCTAATATATCAACAAACAAAAGGGCATTAATAATGAAATAGTTAAAGTTTTTTGTTAGAATGTTTGCATCAATATGAATTCGTTTGTGAATAATTTTTTCTAATTGGTCAACTGATGTATTCTTATTTAAAAACTCTTTAAAAAAAGATGGTTTACTATCATTAATGCTATTATAAAAGCCAATAACACTATCTTCAAAAGCAATTTGAGGTTTAAATTTATGATATATATATAGAAATGCCAAGCAAAAATTAACTTTGCAAAGTTCTTCTTGTGTTAAATCTTTTTTATCAACAACACCTGCTATTACATTTAAATTACTTCCATAAATAAAGCCACAGTTTCTTAAAGCGTCATAAAACACCTCTTGTTTACAGTTTAAAAAAGGGTGATTTCTACCAACCTCTGTGAGTAATTTTTTTATCCAACCTGATGCAGACGGGTTCATAAATAAGTCATCAAATAATTAGAGCATAAATGTATTACTTTTAATAAAGATAAGTTTGCCGTTTTTTTAATTGAGCTATTAAAAGCATCGTATTACCATTCTCGTAGTTTGTTCAATTTTTCTTCAGCTTCCAATTCGCTTTGTGGAATTACTTTTAAAAACGATGGGTGTTGCTCAATAGCAAATTCTATTTTTTTAACAATATCTTCGGTGGTTTCATTATCATAATCAATATCTAAAGGCGCTTTAATTTCCATAGATTGTAGTATGTTTTTCTTTTTTATTCGTAAGCCTTTTTTATCAAAAGAACGACGAAAACCATCGATAACAATAGGAACCACAATGGGTTTGTAGCGTTTAATAATGTGTGCTGTTCCTTTTCTAATTGGCTTAAAAGGTGTTGTTGTACCTTGCGGAAAAGTAATCACCCAACCATCACTCAAAGCTTTACCAATGTTTGATATATCACTCATTTTCACTTGCCTGTTTACCTCTTTCCCTTCTGCTCGCCAAGTACGTTCTATACTTATTGAGCCTACATAGGCTAATATTTTTGGTAACAAACCCGCTTTCATTGTTTCTTTTGCCGCTACGTAATAAATATTAAGTTTTGGATTCCAGAGATAACCCACATTTTTAATAGAATCTACTCGCCCGCTTAAACTAGCATTAAACACATGAAACATAGCAACTACATCGGCAAAATATGTTTGATGGTTTGAAATAAAAAGCACATTAGTATCTGCTAAGTCTTTAATAATTTCAGAGCCTTCTATTTGTAATTCATTAAACCCTCTAAAACGTCGATGCGTTAGCAAGCCCAAAATTCTTATGAGCCATTTTTTTACAAGTAATATATGCCCAAACGGATTTTTTTTAAACAATCCCATAAAATCACACTTCAAAATAATTAGTAAATAAATTCAAAATAAATAATTGCTGTTTTTATTCAATATGCAAATGTAGTAAATCTATAAACTAGATGTATGGTTTTATAAGGTCTTTAATTTCACTTAGTATCATGGCAGTTGCTCCCCAAACCACCTGATTATTTAACTCAAAGGCCGGCACTTGTGCCGCAATACTATATGAGGTTTTTACTTTTTTTACAACAACAGTTTTATCATCTAAAAAATGATTTAAAGCTACTTCTACAATAGCGTCAACCTCATTTTCTTGTTTTATAAAATTTGGTCTTTTTGAAGAAAACCCAATAAACGGATGAACATAAAAATTGCTTGGTGGAATATAAACTTGAGATAGTTTTTTTACAACATTAATTAGGTTTATTGGCACACCAACTTCTTCAAAAGTTTCTCTTAACGCTGTATATTCAATGGTTTGGTCTTGCTTTTCATACTTTCCTCCCGGAAAAGCTATTTGTGAAGAATGAACGCCCTGATGCGGTTTTCTTTGTATTAAAACAAATCTGGTTTGATTTTCAAAATCTGGATAAAACAAAGCCATAACACCTGCATTTTTGGCGTTTTTAATAGCATCTCGTTGCAGTTCTAACAATTCTTGCCTAAACGGTGGCATCATTTTTAAATGTGATGCTTCGGCTGGTAATTCTAAATTTTTTATTTTTGATAGTATGTTTAAAAAATCATCAAATGTCATGTTTATACGTCTAGCTATCTTTTTAAGTATCTTCTTTTTGCTAACAAGCTGTGAAGATAAACAAACTAAAAAGAAAATCACTAGCCAAGAAGTAATCAAATTAAATACTGAAAAAACTCAAAAAAAAGAAGATATTCCAGAGAGAACATATCCCAAATTAAACTCAAAAAATGCGATGTTCTTTTTTCAAGAATATGATAAAAAACACAAAGAAAACAAAGTGCGTATTACCACAAATTTTGGAACTATTGATATTTTACTTTTTGAAGAAACCAAATACCACAGAGCTAATTTTATTTTTCTTACCAAGCAAAACTATTTTAATGACACTCAGTTTTATAGAGTAATTAAAAATTTTATTATTCAAGGCGGTAATAGCGATGACACTAAAACAACTAGAAAACGAACAAAAATTGGCAGATACTTACTTCCGCCAGACACAAAACGCGGTTTTAAACACGATAGAGGTGTTATATCTATGCCTAGTAGCGAGATTGACAACCCACATAAATTAGCTTCACCTTACGAGTTTTTTATTGTTCAGCAACATGGTGGTGCACACTTTTTAAATGGTGATTATACCATTTTTGGTAAAGTAACTAATGGTATGGATGTGGTTGACAAAATTGCATCGGTTGAAACCGATAAAGCAGATTGGCCTCAAAAAAACATTTACATTAAAAAAGTGGAGATTATTAACTAATAGATGCTTGCATACATTTTGAAAAAATCAATCAAACAAATTATAAAAAATATGTTTTTCTTCTTTTGAAGCTTACTATTCAAGTCGTGACATACCATTAAGAATATAACGTCTTTAGTAAGTATCCTTTTTTTTTTGTTAAAAAACATAACTGGTATTATATTATTTAGCTATTGTGTGTGTTTGTTTATACTATTATCTTTACAGCCATTTTATAAATTATTTTAATGATACACATAACCCTACCAGATAGCAGTATAAAAACCTTTAACAAAGGTGTTACACCAATGGATGTTGCAAACAGCATAAGCGAAGGTTTTGCAAGAAATGTAATTTCGGCAAAATTTAATGAAACAACCATTGAAACCACAACTCCTTTAAATACAGATGGGTCATTAGTTTTATTTACCTGGAGAGATGATGAAGGAAAAAAAGCTTTTTGGCATTCATCTGCTCATGTTTTAGCTCAAGCTATTCAAGAGTTATACCCTAACTCAAAACTTACCATTGGTCCTGCTATTGAAAATGGTTTTTATTATGATGTTGATTTTGAAGAACAAAGCATTTCTGAAAAAGATTTTAAAGCTATTGAAAACAGAATGCTTGAAATTGCCCGTGAAAAACACGATTTTATAATGCGTTCTGCTAGCAAACATGAAGCTTTAGAATTGTATAAAAATAATATCTTTAAAACAGAATTGATAGAAAACTTAGAAGATGGCACTATCACTTTTTGCGATCATGCCACTTTTACCGATTTATGCCGAGGCGGTCATATACCCAACACAAATATTATTAAAGCAGTTAAAATACTAAGCGTTGCTGGAGCTTATTGGAGAGGCGATGAAAACAAACCACAATTAACTCGTGTTTATGGTATTTCATTTCCAAAACAAAAAGAGCTTACCGAATATCTTGAGTTACTAGAAGAAGCCAAAAAACGCGACCACAGAAAATTAGGAAAAGAATTAGAACTTTTTACTTTTTCACAAAAAGTAGGACAAGGCTTACCACTTTGGCTTCCAAAAGGGGCGGCATTACGTGAGCGTTTAGAAAACTTTTTAAAAGCCGCACAAAAAAAAGCAGGATATGAAATGGTAGTAACACCTCATATTGGGCAAAAAGAACTTTATGTAACATCTGGACATTATGCTAAATATGGTGAAGACAGCTTTCAACCCATAAGAACACCCAAAGAAGACGAGGAGTTTTTGTTAAAACCCATGAACTGCCCACACCATTGTGAAATTTATAAAACTAGCCAATGGAGTTATAAAGACTTACCACAACGTTTTGCCGAATTTGGAACCGTTTACAGATATGAACAAAGTGGTGAACTTCACGGTTTAACGCGTGTGAGAGGCTTTACTCAAGACGATGCTCATTTGTTTTGTACGCCAGACCAATTAGATAAAGAATTTAAAGACGTTATTGATTTAGTGCTATATGTGTTTGGCTCATTAGGTTTTGATAATTTTACTGCACAAGTATCTGTAAGAGATCCTAAAAATCCCGACAAATATATAGGTGATGTGAAAAATTGGGAAAAGGCAGAACAAGCTATTATAAATGCAGCCACAGACAAAGGTTTAGATTTTGTAATTGAAACAGGAGAAGCTGCATTTTATGGTCCTAAATTAGACTTTATGGTAAAAGATGCTTTAGGAAGACGTTGGCAGTTAGGCACCATTCAAGTAGATTATAATTTACCCGAGCGTTTTGAGCTCACCTACAAAGGCAGTGATAATGAGTTACACAGACCCGTCATGATACACCGTGCACCTTTTGGAAGTATGGAACGTTTTGTGGCTTTATTGCTTGAACATACAGGAGGCCATTTTCCGCTTTGGCTCATACCAACGCAAGTTATTATTCTATCAATTAGCGAGAAATATGAAAAATACGCTGAAAAAGTTTTAAATTTGCTAGAAAATAACGAAATTCGCGCCCTTGTAGATCATAGAAATGAAACTATAGGGAAGAAGATTAGAGAAGCCGAAATACAAAAACACCCCTATATGATTATTATAGGAGATCAAGAAGAACAAAAAGAAAGCATTACCGTAAGACAACATGGAGGTGCCGATTTGGGAATGATTTCAGTAAAGGCTTTTATTGAAATAATAAAAAACGATATTAATAAAACATTAAAATCATTTTAGTAATAAAAATAAGTTTAATTTAAAACCATAACGCCATAGCAATTAGAAGAAGACAGGAACCTAGAAGGGTTTCACAAGAGGATAAACACAAAATAAACTCAAATATCACGGCTCAAAAGGTCCGTCTTGTTGGTGAAAACGTAGAAATAGGTATATACACCAAAGGAGATGCTATGAGAATAGCCAACGAACAAGAGCTAGATCTTGTTGAGATTTCGCCAAATGCCGATCCTCCTGTTTGTAAAGTTATGGATTATAAAAAGTTTCTTTTTGAACAAAAGAAACGTGATAAAGCTTTAAAAGCAAAAGCTACTAAAGTTGTTATAAAAGAAATTAGATTTGGTCCTCAAACCGATGACCATGATTATGATTTTAAAAAGAAACATGCTGAAAAATTCTTAAAAGAAGGAGCTAAATTAAAAGCCTTTGTGTTTTTTAAAGGTCGCTCTATTATCTTTAAAGAACAAGGGCAAATTTTATTATTAAGATTAGCACAAGACCTTGAAGAATTTGGCAAAGTAGAACAAATGCCCCGATTGGAAGGTAAACGTATGACGATGTTTATTACACCTAAAAAGTAATATTTGTTTTATAAAGAAAAAACAATCAAACTGATAAAATTCAGTATAAAAATAATTAAGCGAAGTAATTAAAACCTAGGAGAAAATGCCTAAAATGAAAACAAAATCTAGTGCCAAAAAACGCTTTAAGTTAACTGGCACTGGCAAGATTAAAAGAAAGCACGCTTTTAAAAGTCATATCTTAACAAAGAAGTCTAAAAAGCGTAAACTTGCTTTAACTCATGACACCTTAGTAGATAAGGCCGATGAGAACAATGTTAAAACCATGTTACGCTTAAAGTAAAACATGGTTTAAACCGGTTAAAACAATTTATAAACCCTGGAGTAAGGCAAATAAAAAGAATTCTACAGTTTTGATTTTTAAAAAAAATCTGAGTTAAAGAATCGCCTACTACAAAAAAACAATTACATTATGCCAAGATCAGTAAATTCTGTAGCAAAAAGAGCCAGAAGAAAAAAGGTTCTTAAACAAGCAAAAGGTTACTTTGGACGTAGAAAAAACGTTTGGACAGTAGCAAAAAATGCGGTTGAAAAAGCGATGCAATATTCGTATAGAGACCGCAGAGCAAAAAAGAGAACATTCCGTGCTTTATGGATTGCCCGTATTAATGCAGCTGCCAGAGAACATGGATTATCTTATTCTCAATTTATGGGAAAATTAAAAGCTAATGATATTGAATTAAATCGTAAGGTTTTAGCGGATTTAGCTATGAATAACCCCGAGGCTTTTAAAGCCGTAATAGAGAAAGTAAAATAAGGCGTTTTCGCCTATTGTAAAACATATTATATTCGCTTAATATATAGAAAATCCGATTCAAAACGAATCGGATTTTTTTATTTTATACTCCAAAAGCTGTAATTACTAGTTGCCTAAGGCCGCCATAATCTCTATGTTCATACAAATAAATACCTTGCCATATTCCTAAATTTAATTTTCGTTGGTTATTGGTATTTGTATTGAAGCACCTAGTAAAGACGCTTTAATATGCGCAGGCATATCATCAACACCTTCAAAAGTATGTTTATAGTAAGGTGCATTTTCTGAAACCATCTCGTTAAAATAACTCTCAAAATCGGTTCTTACCGAAAAAATAAGCATTTTTGTTTATAGATAAACTTGCAGAAGTATGCTTCATAAATACTTGTAATTGCTCTATATTTATTTGGATTATTTCAGGAAGAGCATCTTCTACAATTTCTGTAATTAAATGGAATCCTCTCGGGTATGTTTCAGCTTTATTTGCTTTTGAAAACATTTCATTCAAATAATTCTTTTTCTGGATACAAATATAAAACGATTTATGTCTTCTGTTTTTTCTTTCTTGCTGCTGGGAATAAAATATTATTCAAAATTAATCGATATCCTGGAGAAGTAGGATGTAAATCGAGTTCAGTTTTCGAATCCCCGACTCTATGTTGATAATCTTCAGGATCGTGACCGCCATAAAATGTAAAAAACCCTTTTCCTTTAATAGCATGAATGTATTTAGCTTCCCCATTAGATTTGGTTTCACCCAAAACCAATACACTTGATTTGATTTGGTCTCTAGTAAACGATGTTGTTTGTCCCATAAACCCTTTTACTAAAGCTGTGTGGTTTTGGCATAACATAGTTGGTATTGGATCCCATTTTGCTGAGAATTCCATTAAAGAAAAATAATCGGAAGTTTTAGAAACCATGCGTTTTTGAGTCATATCAATTGAAGAAAACTCATAAATCATGGGGTTTCGTTCTAATATATAATTAGTAAACGCAAAGGTTTTATTATAATCAATTTTATTTTGATAACCAGAATCACTACCATCACCATCAAACATGGGTTCGCAAATATCAATACCTTCGGCTGATAAAGCAATATCAAAACTATCGGTAGCACTACACATAGCAAACATAAAACCGCCACCAATAACATAATCTCTAATTTTTAAAGCAACTGCTAACTTTTCATCAGAAACTTTATTATAACCAAGTTTAGTAGCTAAAGCTTCAGCTTCTTTTTTTTCTTCAATGTACCAAGATGCTGCTCTGTAGGCGCCATAAAATTTACCATATTGTCCTGTAAAATCCTCATGGTGTAAGTGTAGCCAGTCGAATGCTAAAAGGCCATCATTCAAAACTTCTTCATCATAAACGGTTTCATAAGGAATTTCTGCGTATTGCAAAACCATGGTTACGGCATCATCCCAAGGCAACTTACCTTTTGGGGTATATACTGCTATTTTAGGTGCTTTTTCTAAAATAATAGCTTCCATATTTTGACTAGGGCTACTTATATCTTCCAAAATACTTTCAGTTTTAGCGTCTGAAAGTATTTCAAACGAAATACCTCTTATTTGGCATTCATGCTTAATTTCTTGATTATCAGGTAGTAAAAAAGAACCACCACGATAGTTTAATAACCATTTTACTTTAAGTTCTTTGCTAAGCGTCCAATAGGTTAAACCGTAAGCTTTTAAGTGGTTTTTTTGGCTATCAGCATCCATAGGAATGAGAATGTAGGATGCGAAGGCACTATAATTAATGATGAAAAATGAAAAAATAATAATGAGTTTTCTTGTATTCAATGAAAATGTGTATTTCAAATTAGACAAGAAAGATACTTAATTTTTTCCCCTTTCCGAATTGGTTTAACAGAAGATTAGATTTAAAACGGCACATCATTATCATCGTCATCATTAAACGAACTACCAAATGCTTGGTCGGGGCTTGCTTTAAAATTATCGGCTTTAAAGGTATCATCGTTTGCCGCAGCATTCATTTTAGAATGAAACTCGAAAGGTGAATCAAAATCATCTAAATTATCAAACTTACCTAAATGCCCAATGAATTTCAATCGAATATTTTCCAAACCACCATTACGGTGTTTTGCTACAATAAACTCGCCTTGACCTTCAGTTGGTGAACGCTCTTCATCATCCCATTCATCAATTTTATAGTATTCTGGTCTGTAAATAAAGCTCACAATATCTGCATCTTGTTCA
>JALRJA010000237.1 GCA_023255235.1 Flaviramulus sp. | reverse complement strand
GGTTTTGTAAAGATTCAACATTTATGTTGCCATAGGAAAAACAATTTCCTAGTAATTCTATTTCAACTTCATAAACACCTTCATCTCTAACGGTATAATTATGATTTGTTTCACCAAAGATTTCATGACCATTTTTAAACCATTTATAATTAGTGGCTTCTAATTGAGTAGCATCAAGTGTTAGAGTTTCATTTTCACATAACGGATTATTTGTTGAAATTAACCTGTCAACTCCTAAATCTGTTCTTAATTGAAAGCTTCGGGCTTCTAAAAACACCGCCGAATCATATCTGTGGTTTTGTTCATCAGCAATAACCAATTTTACATGATAGGTTTCATTAGGGATAGTGTTGGCTACTGCTGTTAAAACGGCGGTTTGACCGTTAAAATTTATGGGTGCATTAGAGTTGTTCCAACTTCCAAAATAGGCTTCATTTTGCTGTGGACATCCATTAGGTATTGCAGGGTGAACGGTAGTTACTTTTACAGGTGTTTGTGTATTTGGAATTAGGGCTATGTTTTGATACTGAGTGTCATTCGTATTACGAATTAAAAATCCAAATAAATCTGAATATATACAAGTATTAGGATTGTTTTCTTGATATTCTTCAGAAGCAAAAATATATCTAAAACTAATTAAATTTGCAGTAGCGGTAAACTCAAACTCAATTACGGTAGCATTGAGCGTGTTGTGTTCGTTTAAAATATTTTCCAAATCGTTATCGCCACCCCAATTGGGAGCATTATCATCACTTAAAGAATTATTGGGACCTTGAACATTACGCAACCTTCCTGTAGATAAAACAACTCCGCTTTGAAAAGGGAAATTAGTGCCTGTTGCATCAAAATAGCCATAACTTTGGTCTGTACCGCCAAAATTACCACCAACAACATTTGTTACTCTTACATTAGTTATACAATTACTACCAATTAGAATGTTTTCTATGAGTTGTTGGGGTGTATAGGTTTGACTATCAACTTGAACATTTTGAGCAAACAATTGATAGCAAAAAACAGTTGTGAGTATGAAAATAGGGTGTTTCATAAATCAAGTAACAACGCATAACAAAAATAACGCTTTTTGTATGGATATATAGGATAGAATTATCTTTTTAGAGTAAAGTGTCCTGAATATTCTCTGCCATCTTCAAGCAAGAGTTTAAACCAATAATCATCGGTTGGTAATTTAACACCATTAAAGGTGCCATCCCAACCGTTTGATTGTATTAAAAGTTGTTTTAATAGTTTTCCATAACGGTTAAAAATTAAAACGGTACTATTAGGTTGAACAGTATTGCTTAAGCCTTTTATTTGCCAAAAATCATTAACACCATCATCGTTAGGTGTAAAGAATTTTGGAGAACCAATTACAGAAACATCTAATGTTACAAAACCACAAATACTATCTCTTACATATAAGGTGTAAAGTCCGGGGTTTACGTTGTCAAAAAACGGTTCGTCTTGATATTGAATATTATTTGTGCCTTGTTCACTTAAAGCAAATTGATAATTGCCATTACCTAAATTAGACGTGTTTATAGTAACCGAATTATTTTCAGACAAATCAATAATAGTTAAATCATCTAATGTAATGGTTGCTAATTCGGAGGCATCAACAAAAATAGTTCTTGTTCTGTAGCAATTAGTACCATCTGTTTTAGTTAAAGTAACAGTATAGGTTCCAGGGTTTGAAACTGTTAAGGTTTCATTGTTAGAAGTAAACTGGTTAACAATAGTTCCATCTAAACTTGAGTAAAGCCATTCATAGCTAAAAGTTTCGGTATTATTGGCTTCAATAGGGTCTAATATGATAGAGAATGTTGGATTTGAAGAACATACAATCTGCGGAGTATCAACCACAAAATCTGGTAAGGGGTTAACAACTAGTTCTATATTGGTTGTAGCCGAACAGGTATTATTTACAGGGTTTATAACCTCAGTAGTTATAGTTTGTGATTGAGAAAATAGCGGGTTTGGTAAATTAGGACTATTAGAAACTGTTATTCCATTTTCATCAATATAATTATACAAAATAGTCATACCCGTTTGAGAGCCTCTAATGGTATTTTCAAAGGAAGAAGTATCAAAAGGGAAAAACCCGTCATCATCAATATCACCATCACTGCCATCACATACAATTTGTTGAGGTACTGGGTTTGCTATAGGTAGCTGGTCAACAATAAACTCTAAAGGTATTTCATTATAGCATGGACCATCTGGAGCCAATGTTGTGTTATTTGTTAAACGAACAGTGATAGTTTGACTTGTTGTTACAAATGGATTTGGTAAAGGGCTTGGTAATGAGTTGCCATTTTGGTCAAAATAGGAAACTGTAAAATTAGCTGGGTTTTGCATACCCAGTAAATCGTTTTCTAATTGAGATACATCAAAAGGGAAAACGCCATCAGTATCATCATCGCATTGGCGAGGTATATTGATAGGGTTTAAAACAGGAAGTGATTCAACGGTTAAGCGTATGTGGGCACCCAAACCTAAACAGTCGTTGGCTATATCACTATCTACTCTAACATAAATATTTTGAGAGTTTGGGTAGCCAATATTTCTATAATTACTAATATCAGTAATTTCATTTGCTTCGGCAAGTGCATCGGCTTCATTTCTAAAATAGCGTGGTGGTAATGGGTTTTGTCCTGGAGGGATAAAGCTTAAAATAGTAGTTGTTACACTGCTAAAATCAAAGGTTGCAATGCCATCGGTATTATCATTGTTGATGTTGTTATTACCATTTAAGTCTAAAAAATCATCACATTGATTGAATGTAGCTAAGTAGTTTGAAGGTATAACAGTAGTTGAAACATATAATTGTATTTCAGCAAGTCTAAAACATCCAAAAGTACTTTCTACACGAGCCCAAACACGATTTGAACTTATGGTTTGGTTTATAAATGTTGTGGGATTGTTTATATAATCTGTGCTATTTGTATCGCCTAATTGAGCAGCTGTTTCACTTAAGAAGTATGAAAAGGTTTCATTGTTTGCATTGGCAGAAATTTCATTATTTACCTCAGTTAAATTAAAGGTGCTATATCCTAGTGTACTAGGGTCATCATCATCACATTGAATTAATTCAGCGGTAGCGTTAATAACAGGCAAAGGGTGAACGGTAATTTGAATGGCATTAGAATATAAAGAGCAACTATTACCGATTCTGTTTAGTAATGCTCTGTAGAAATAACCGTTTAGAGCAAGTGGTGTATTAGAAATTAATAAATTATCAGTTTGAGAGTTAGAATATATCGCATCATCAGTAATTGTAGTCCAGTTAATACCATCTGTAGATGTTTCCCATTGAATGGTGTCAAAGGTATTCGATACAATAGAAAAGCTATTGTTAGACCCTTCACAGGCTTCAATATCTACGGGCTGATTTGTTATAGAAATAGGAGCAAAATTTAAGTAATCGCTATTGGGTATTGAATACCCATTTGAAGCATTAGATACTAAACCATTTGTGTTAACAGTTTGCGGAATATCGCCTAATAATTGATCGGCATTAGGGTCAGAGAAACCAGCTTCTAAGACATCGCTACAACCATCACCATCAGAATCTAAGTCTAGGTATGAAAAAACACCATCACTATCAAAATCATTTAAAATAAAATCAATTAAGTTACTATCAGCCGAAGTTTCAGCAGCATCTGCCCAACCATTAAGACCGTATCCACCATCTACAATTCCATCTAAATTAGTGTCTGATAGAGTTCCTAAGTGTCCTGTTTCAATTAGGTCGTAAATACCGTCATTATCGCTATCTAAGTCTAAAAAATCTAATATTAAATCGCTGTCGGTATCTATTGGTAAAGTGTTAATGTTAAACACATCATCTAAACCATTAGAGTCGGCATCAACTCCAGAAAGCGTAACAAGTGTTCCTTGGTTTTCAATTAAGTCAGGAATACCATCATTATCGGCATCTAAATCTAGAGCATCAATAACACCGTCTGAATCAGTATCTTTTTTAAAACAGGAAAGGGAAAGTGCACCTGTAAAAATTGAATTAGTTGTAGTGTTTTCTAATTTATGAATAAATGTAAACCCATTTACTTGGTTGGCTAAAAATTGATAGGGTGCTGAGCCGTTTGGTGATGGATTGATTTTAAAATGAATTTCAGAGCCAGAAATTTGAGTGATGCCCGTTTCATAAACACCATCAAAATTAGTGTCTATTAATAAGCGATTATCGGGATCTAAAAGTGTTATGTTTTTATTTACGGGCAAAATTTTTACAATAAAAGATTCTCCTTCAACGGCAGTATGTGAAATTGACTCTTGGTATTTTATATTTACTAATTCTGTAAAGGATATGCTATAGTTATTTTCAGCAGCAATATCACTAGATAAATTGCTATAAAAACCGCCCGAGCTATTTCCAGTAAATGCATTTGTGTTTCCCGAGCTACTAGTTTGATTGAATACGCCAGTTGCCATACTAGCATCTCTTGAGTTATCTTGAAAAATTAATTCTGGATTAGCTATATTACTCAAATTTAATGCTACATCACCTCTAGATTCTAAACAATTTAAGATACCATCGTTGTCATTATCAACATCTAGGTTGTCAATAATACCATCGTTATCAATGTCATCGGGGCAAATGCTGATAGGTATTTCAATAGATTCAATTACGTCACCTGTACAAGCAATTAATCCTGCTAGTTTGTATTTTCCAGGCATTGTTGGTGTTAATTGTGTATTAGGATTCATTAAATCAACAAAACCAGACCCATTATCAAAAAGCCATTGAAAACTATCAAAGGGTTGCATATTGGCAGCTTCAAAGGTGATATTAGGAATGCAGTTTCCAAGTGTTACAAATTCTGCATCAAAATTAATTTCAGGAGGGCTTGGAAAGCCTGAATAAAAACTACCAGAAGTAGCAGCACCATTGTAATTAAAATAAGCACAATATAATTCATCTGAACTTTGTACGGATATATTTCCAGTAAGCCCTATTACTTTGTAGGTTACATAATCTGTTTTACCAATTACAACACTTGGACCAACTGTGTTAAAGTTAGATAGCGGTAAATTGTTTATGGTAACTGTTGTGCCCACTTTGGCAACAATAGAAACGCCTCCATCATAGGGTGTACTTCCAATAGTTTCAATATGGGCAATGTTGTCTAGATTGCCACGTGTTTCGCAACTTAATGGCGGAACAAAAAACATACCTTGGTTAGCCTCACTTGTAGTAGCACCAATACCTTGATAAGCAAAAACGGGTTGTGAAGTTTGTACATACATATTACCTGCAGAACTGTATTGATTTCCTTCAATAAGGTAATACTCGCCAGCGTTTATAGAAGCTATGTTGTTGTTTCCATTAATACTAATACTTGTATTGTTTGTGTGTGCCACTAGTAATACATTTTCCCATCCATTTTCTCCATTTCCCTTTACAAAAATATATTCTGTTCCTACTTTATCAGCACCTACAATTTGATCTATACCGTAGTCTCTAGCATTACCGTTATGAAAACTACCATTTGCAGAACCACAATTAACAACAATAGGTTTGTTAGAACTCACTAAACAGCCTATTAAACCATCTCTATTTGCAACAGCATAATCGCTGTTTGTTGCTATAGTGTAACTTTCGCCTTTGTTTAGTGTAACATTTACAGGCGTGGTGCCTGAGTAATTTTCTATAATTAAACCAGTTGGTAAATTACTAAAAGCTACTTCTGAATTATCTTCTGTAGCCATAACAGATACAAAGTTTAAGTAATTATCTTGAGGGTTTGCATTGGTATAACTTCCTACTCTAAAAGCTGTGCCAAGTGCAGCCATACCTTTACTAACCAATGCTCCTGCTTGTGAACCCGCATTAATTCTAACAGAAACATAAATTAC
>JALRJA010000160.1 GCA_023255235.1 Flaviramulus sp. | reverse complement strand
ATGCGTATAGAGAATATATTATCACGTTTAAAGAGGATAATATCGCTAAAGTTCGCACTAGAAATGGCGATATGCTTACAGGTACATGGTCATCACGCATAACAAAAAATGGTGCATTAATAAAATTAGAATTTGATACTTTAGTAGATTTTACTTTAGAATGGTTTGTTTACGAAATTGAATACGGAAAAATTAAGCTATTCACATCTAATGGTAATGAACTAATACTAAAGAAAAACTGCGATGTGGTTATAGATATTACCAAAGACCGTATTGAAAACTATTTGCAAGAATGTTTCTGGAGAATTGAGCGTTTAAGTGTTGATGGTATAAATAATGAAAAAGATTATATAGGAACACCATTAAAATTCTTTGCAAACAATGTTGTAAAACTAAGAGTTGATGGCGAATATGTTTTAGGAACTTACGAAATAGGCGTAAGAAATATAGGCTTCATTTTACAAATAACCCTAGATGGTCGTCCAAATTTAAAACTAGAATGGTTAATAACCTTTTTAGAACCAGGTTTAATAAAACTAGAAAACACAAACAATAAAATGGTGTTACAAAGACATTGTATAGATGTTGATGACGATTTAAAAGACATTGACGCTGTAATAATTAATGCCGATTGGAAGGTTGCTAAGTACGATGATGGTTTGGTACATGTTCAAGACCCAACAATAAATTTTGCAGGTTATACCGTTAATTTTTTAATAACAGGAAGAATAAAAGTAACCGATCCAAACAATGGCGTAACAGCAGGTTCATGGTTAGCCTACAGAAACGATGGTTTGTTTTTAGGCTTACATTTTGCAAACCAAGCACCGTTTAACGAATTAACGTGCAGATGGCGAATAAAATCAATAACCCCTAATAGAATTGAATTAAAAGATTTAAGTTCTACAGGAACTGTAGAAAGAATATTAGTACTTGAAAAGAAAAGTTAAGTATGCTTATAGTAAACAAAAGGAAACATTCGTTTTTGGTTGGTTAGATTAAATTATTAAAAAACGTTTCCTTTATAAAGGTTGTCAAATACAAATTTTGGCAACCTTTTTTATAGCCTACCACAAGGGTCGGGCTATCCGCTACAAGTCCTCGCTCCAAAAGTCGCTGTGGGCTATTCGCTACTATCCCTAACGCAAAAAAAACTACTCAAACAAGGCTTTCAACTCAGAAGCATCATTTGGTTTAATTTTTCCAGCCAATAACAAACTAAGTTGTTTACGTCTTAAAGCCGCAGCAAAACGTTGCTTCTCTAAATCGGTCTCAGGCATAACCTCAGGAACATCAACCGGTTGACCAGTATTATCAACAGCCACAAAAGTATAAATACCCTCATTAGCTTTAGTTTTTTTACCAGACTCCCTATCTTCAATCCAAACATCAATAACCACTTCCATAGAAGTCTTAAAAGCACGCGAAACCTTAGCCTCTACAGTAACCACACTACCCAAAGGCACAGCCTTATTAAAAGCCACATGATTTACAGAGGCAGTAACAACAATACGCCTACAATGTCTGCCAGCAGCAATACTAGCAGCTCTATCCATACGAGCCAATAGTTCACCACCAAATAAATTATTTAAAGCATTGGTTTCACCAGGTAAAACCATATCGGTAAGAATTGTTTGCGATTCCTTTGCTGTTTTTGCTTGCATAACGGTTGTTTTATTCAAGCCACAAAGGTAAAACCATTTTAGGATTTAACTAAATAATATAACAACAATCATGTGTTAATCTAACTTTTTAACCAAAAGCCAAGCATCCTTATTGTGTGTTTTTCTTATCTCTCTAATAATCTCAAGTGCTTGAGCACCATTTTCATAACTTCCATAAACCACTTGATGTAAACCATACTTATTAACCCCAATTTTTCTGGCATTAAAACCCTCTTGTTTTAAATTAGCAATAAGCTTATCGCAATTTGAGGCAACCCTAAAAGCACCAGCAACAATATGATAATTACCAGTTTGTTTACTTACATGTAAAGTTATAGCCGGTAACGGGTTTAAACTAAAAGTAGCTTCTTGAATTTTTGTATCCAATTGTTTTGTAGCTTCTACTTGTGCTAATTGATTATAAGTTTCAATTTGATTCACATAATAATTTGAAGCTACCAAACCACCCAAACTTAAAGCAATTAAACCAACAGCAGCATATTTCAAAAACAAATTCCCCTTTCTGTTATTCGAGCTAACCCCTATAGGAACAACACGATCTGATAAAGCGGTAGCCTCATTGTAAACGGCTCTATCTACTTGTGGAGACACAAAAGTTGTTAAGCCAAAAGAATCTGTTAAATAATTAAGATCATAAGTAGGATCAAACAAAATGTTTCCCTCTTTATTTAAAACAATATCACCAATATTTTTAAAACTTAAAGTTTCACCTTGTGTTAAATAAGATTTTAAAATTTTAACGCGTTTAGCTATTTTTTTATTAGCAGTTTCAAAAGGAATTTTTTCAACATCGGCTATATAATGTGCCAACAAACCATCATTTTTTTGAATTTGCTCATTAAAAGACACCGTTTTTTTTGGTGCATAAAATGTATGTGTTAACACCTCAATAGTTGCCGAAGTATTTTGTGTTAAAAAAGCTCCAAAACCAGGTATGGTAACACATTCGTAGCGATAAAGTAAATCGCTTATATAGGTTTCTAATTGCATAGAAACAAAGTTAATTTTTTTTTCTTTTTTATAAAATTTAAAATCAAGTATTTATTAACAATAATGGGCAAATTGAGCATGTTTCACAAATATAAGCTTCAAATTTTAACACCTAATACCACAAAATAATTTGTCATTATTGCCCAAAAATGCGTTTATTGTATCGTCATTATCAATCATCAAAATTATGACCGAAAATGATTTACTCCACACATTAGCATTACACCATGTAAATAACATAGGCGATATTATTGCTAAACGATTAATTAATCACTGTGGCTCTGCCCAAGCCGTTTTAAAAGAAAAAAAGCAAAACCTAATTAAAATAGACGGCATAGGAAGCGTTATTTTAAACAATTTGTATAAAAAACAGCATTTAAATGAAGCCGAAAAAGAAATAGAATTCATAAAAAACAACAATATTAGAGTTCGCTATTTTGAAGAAGAAAACTATCCAGAGAAGTTAAAGCACTGCATTGATGCACCAATTTTACTATTTGAGTCGGGTAATATTAATTTAAAGCAATCTCATATTATAAGTATAGTAGGAACTCGAAAAATAACTACAAACGGAATTGTTTTTTGCGAAGAATTAGTAGAAAAATTAACACCCTATAACCCCATAATTGTATCGGGTTTTGCATACGGAACAGATATAACAGCCCACAAAGCGGCTTTAAAAAACCAGTTACAAACTATAGCTTGTTTGGCTCACGGATTTAATACTATATATCCTAAAACCCATAAAAAATATGTGGTTGATGTTGAAAAAAACGGCGGCTTTTTTACCGATTTTTGGAGTATAGATAAATTTGACAAAAATAATTTTTTAAAACGCAACAGAATCATTGCCGGATTAAGTGAAGCAACCATTGTTATTGAATCGGCACAAAAAGGCGGGAGTTTAGTAACAGCCGATATTGCAAACTCATATAACAGAGATGTATTTGCCGTTCCTGGGCGTGTGTCAGACAGTCAAAGTGCCGGGTGTAATAACTTAATAAAATATCAAAAAGCCCACATATTAACAACACCACTCGATATACCTTACATTTTAAATTGGAAGTTAGAAGATTATACCAAACCAGCTATACAAAAACAACTTTTTGTAGAACTAGATGAAAGTGAAAAAATTATCTATAATTACCTTAAAGAAAATAATAAACAGCAATTAGATGGTATAGCACTAAACTGTAATATGCCAATTTTTAAAGTAGCCAGCATGCTATTAAATATGGAATTAAAAGGTGTGTTAAGACCGCTACCTGGTAAGCTTTTTGAGCTGGTTTAGGGTTTTATTACTTTTTATACTAATACCCAAGTTTATCTCTAACTCTACCTAAAACAGTATTAGCAACTAAGGTGGCTTTTTTAGCTCCAACAGCTAATGCTGCTTCTATTTCGTTGATATTATTCATGTAGTAGTTGTAGCGTTCGCGTTGTTCTGCAAAGCTATTTACAAGTAATTCAAATAAGGCTTGTTTAGCATGCCCATAACCATAACCACCGTTTTCATAATTAGTTTTCATGGTTTCTATTTGTTCTTTTGAAGCTAGTAAATTATAAATGGCAAAACAGTTACAAGTTTTCCAGTTTTTAGGTTCTTCTAAAGGAGTGCTATCGGTTTCAATAGACATGATTTGCTTGCGTAGTTTTTTATCATCTAAAAAAATATTGATAATATTATCTCTACTTTTACTCATTTTTTCACCATCAGTACCTGGTATTAGCATGGTGGTTTCTTGCACATTTGCTTTAGGTAAAACAAAAGTGTCGCCTAGTTTGGCATGAAATCTTGATGCGACATCACGAGTAATTTCAATATGTTGTTCTTGGTCTTTTCCAACAGGTACAATATCGGCATCATAGAGTAAAATATCGGCAGCCATTAGCATAGGGTAGGTAAATAAACCAGCATTTACATCTTCTAGTCTATCTGCTTTATCTTTAAAGCTATGTGCCAATGTTAAGCGTTGATAAGGAAAAAAACAATTTAAATACCAGGTTAACTCGGTTACTTGTGGCACATCACTTTGTCTATAAAACACAGTTTTATCAATATCTAAGCCAAAAGCTAACCAAGCGGCAGCGGTAGAGTAGGTATTGTTACGTAAGGTTTTAGCATCTTTAATTTGTGTTAAGGTATGCAAGTTTGCTATAAATAAAAAGGAATCATTTTCAGGGTTTTTTGCCATTTCAATAGCTGGCATAATAGCGCCCAAAATATTTCCTAAATGCGGTGTTCCGGTACTTTGTATGCCCGTAAGTATTCTTGCCATATGTTTAATCTAAACAGCAAATTTAAAGATAAGTTATACAATAAAAAAAAGTGGCAACAGCCACTTTCTATTTTTTTTGGTAAAAACCTATTTTTTAAACAAGCTAGCAACAAATAAAATGACTATGGCACCAATAGCTCCGGTTAAAATATCACCTACAATGCCATCCATAAAATTAATGTTGAGTATTGAAAAAAGCCAATTACCAACTAAACCACCAATAATACCAATTATAATGTTTAGTAGTAGTCCAAAGCCGCCACCTTTCATTAGCTTTCCAGCTAACCAACCGGCAACAGCACCAATTAATAATGAATAGAGAAAACTCATAGTTTTATAGTTTAGAAATTATTATGCTTAAATATAATCAAAATATAATAGTATTTTTGAATTCTATGAATATTTTTAAAAATATAGCTTGGACTTTTTATAGAATTTGGTTTTATATCCTAGTAGGATTACCAATATTATTGATGTTACCAATACTTTTGTTTTCTATTTTAAAAGAATCGTGGTATCCCTTTTTTTTTAAATTAGCCCGTTTTTGGGCAAAATTTATTTTAGTAGGTATGGGGTTTAAACCTTTTATAAATCGTGAAGAAATTCCAAATAAAAATAAAAGCTATATGTTTATTGCCAATCATACCTCAATGGCAGACATAATGCTCATGCTGGTTTCTGTAAAAAACCCTTTTGTTTTTGTTGGAAAAAAAGAATTGGCAAAAATTCCTTTATTTGGGTTTTTCTACAAACGTACTTGTATTTTGGTAGATAGGAGTTCGGCAAAAAGTAGGCAAGCTGTTTTTTTGAGAGCTCAAAAACGATTAAAAGCAGGCTTGAGTATTTGCATTTTTCCTGAAGGTGGTGTACCTCATGAAAACATTGAGTTAGACACCTTTAAAGACGGGGCTTTTAGATTGGCTATAAATCATCAAATACCTATTGTTCCTATAACGTTTTTAGATAATAAAAAACGCTTTTCTTATACTTTTTTTAGCGGAAGCCCAGGTATTATGCGTGTTATAATACACAAGTTTATCACCACTAACGGATTAACAATTAACGATACTAAAAAACTAAACGACCTTAGTAGATTGGTTATTTTACAACAATTGCAGGGTTTTAAAAAATAAAAACTGCTCGAGGGGACGAGCAGTTTTTTTTGATATGCATTTTAAAAAAGTACTTAAAAACACATATCCAGATCTAACCAAAAACCTAAAATTTAATAGAGAACCCGGTATAAACCCCTATAAAATATGGGTTGAAATTACCGGATGTATTTTCAAAAGTGTTAATTTGATATTTAAAAATGGGTTCTAAATTTAAGTCAAACCGCTTTGACACTTTGTAATTAAGACCCAAACCAAAATTGGCACTGTAACTAACTTCATTTATATTATTGGCTTCACCTACAAAAGTTCTAGTATTGCCAGATTCCGAATAAATGCTGTTCT
>JALRJA010000073.1 GCA_023255235.1 Flaviramulus sp. | reverse complement strand
ATTGCAGAGGTTGAACCTTATAGAGCTGTAACTCATAATAAAGGTATTATGAATGGTATTGATGCGGTTGTTTTAGCTACTGGTAACGATTTTAGAGCGGTTGAAGCTGGCGTGCATGCTTTTGCTTCACAAAATGGAACTTATAGTAGTTTAACACATGCTAAGGTTGAAAATGATATATTTACTTTTTGGATGGAAATTCCGTTAGCATTAGGAACTATTGGAGGCTTAACCGGTTTACACCCTTTGGTAAAACTATCGTTAGAGTTATTGCATAAACCTTCTGCAAAAGAACTGATGCAAATTGTTGCCGTTGCCGGTTTGGCTCAAAATTTTGCAGCTATCAAATCATTAATAACAACAGGTATTCAACAAGGGCACATGAAAATGCATTTAATGAATATTTTAAACCAGTTTGATGCTACCGATTTTGAAAAACAAACTTTAACAGACCATTTTAAAAAGCATGTTGTTACACACAGTGCTGTAAAAGACGCTATTGATAATTTAAGAATAAAAAAATTATAGTGAAAACAGTTTACAGCAACGGAAAACTATTGTTAACAGGCGAATATGTTGTGCTTGATGGTGCTTTATCTCTAGCTATACCAACAAAATACGGACAATCTTTAACTATTGAAGAAATTGATCAACCAAAACTTATCTGGCAAAGCTTGGATGAAAAAGGTAATGTTTGGTTTCAAGATACGTTTCAAATTAAGGATAATAAGATTTCTAACACTGTTAAAAATAACGATAGTATTTCACAAAGATTAGTTCAAATTCTTAATGCCGCAAAACTGTTAAATTCAAAATTTCTACATAGCCATAATGGTTTTAAAGTTACTACCAAAATAGACTTTCCTAGAAATTGGGGTTTAGGAAGCTCATCAACATTAATAAATAATATTGCCAAATGGGCAAATGTAGATGCCTATTTACTTCTTGAAAACACCTTTGGAGGTAGTGGCTATGATATAGCTTGTGCTCAACATAATACGCCTATTACCTATCAAATTAAAAACGGCAAACCAAAAGTACAGCGAGTCAAATTTAACCCCATATTTAAAGACTGTTTATATTTTGTGCACTTAAATAATAAACAAAACAGCAGAGACGCTATAAAACACTACCAAGAAAATAAAGTAGCTTTTTCAATAACCGAAATTGACACAATAACTAATAAAATAATGCACTCAAAAACTTTAGAAGATTTTGAAAACTTAATAAACACACACGAAACATATATTTCTAAAATCACAAAACAAAAACCAATAAAACAGCTTTTGTTTAACGACTTTAACGGAAGCGTTAAAAGCCTTGGTGCATGGGGAGGCGATTTTGTTTTAGTTACATCTCAAACAAACCCTAAAGCTTATTTTAAAAATAACGGTTTTAAAACCATTATTTCTTATGATGAGATGGTTTTATTCTAAATATTTAAAAGATAGTCTCTCAAATCTACACCTTCTTCTAAATCCATTTTCTTTTTAATTCTATATCTTGCAGCTTGAACAGAACGCGGGTCTATATGAAGAATATTGGCAATTTCTTTAGTTTGCATATGTAGTTTTATAAAAATGCAGTGCCTCAGTTCTATATCGGTCAATGAGGTATATTTTGCAATAAGCCTATTTACAAAGCCAGAATGCACTTCATTAAAATGTTTTTTTAAGTTTTCCCATTCATCTTCAAATTCTAAATTATAATCTATTTTAGAAGCAACTTGCTTTAAGTATTTGTTATTAGAGTGGTCTTTAATAATATCATCAACATCTCTTTTAATATCTTTTAAAAGTTGTTTGTTATGTAAGGCATTAAGTGACAAGTTCATCATTTCTTGGTCTTTGCTCTTACTAATTTTTTCCAATTTGGTAGTATTGGTAGTTAACTTCATTTCGTTGTTCCTTGCATTTTTCCAGAAATAAAAAAACACTATCAAAAGGGTAACTAGTGCAACCAGTAAACCGTAAACAAGTAATTTAAATATTTTGTTTGAATTTTCTGTTTGTTCAATTTGGAAATTCTTTTTTTCTACCTCTTGTTTGTGGCTAAGTTCTTTGAGTTTAATATCGAGATTTAAGTTTTTTATGGTTTGTTCTTTAAGTAATAACGGAATCATCTCAGATTGGTTTGAGCCAATTAATTCTAAATTAAAAACACAATCGGATGAACTTGCTCTAGCTTGATGTACAGAAGCACTGATGACATTTAGCCCCGAAATTAAATCGTCTGGAGACAAGAGTTTTGTATGCGTAATTAATTCGTTTTGTCTAAATACTAGGTCATTGGCTTTTGTGGTATCAGTTATAACTCCAAAAGGCATATTACTACGCATAACTTCATTACCGTTTAAATAAACTATAATGCCATCATCACGTTGCACATTTAAAGAGTATATTAAATATTGGTATGGGTCTTCAACAAAAAACTTTTTTTTAAAAAACTTAGTGATATCTTTATTTTCTGGGTCATTACCATAACTAATTTTTGTTTTTACAAAGCTACTTCCATAACCTAGCGGAGAAACGCCTTTTTTCCATTT
>JALRJA010000075.1 GCA_023255235.1 Flaviramulus sp. | reverse complement strand
CAATTTATATTACAAAACTATTTAAATTTTCTATTTTTGAAAGCTTAAAAATCTAAAATTGAAAACAGAAATAAAATTTCCTATTGCTAAAAAAATTGCCAAAGAATTATCAATTCATAATGATAAAAGAATTGATAACTACTATTGGCTAAACGATAGAGAAAATCCTGAGGTAATAGACTATTTAAATGCTGAAAACAATTATACCAAAGCTGTAATGCAGCATACCGAAGCTTTTCAGAAAACATTATTTGAAGAAATGAAAAGCAGAATTAAGGAAGACGACACAACAGTTCCTTATAAATTTAATGGCTATTGGTATATTACGCGTTTTGAAATAGGTAAAGATTACCCTATATATCTAAGAAAAAAAGAAACCCTAAATGCTCCGGAAGAAATTTTATTTGATTGTAATGACATGGCTAAAAATTATTCCTATTTTAATTTAGGAAGTATATCTATTAGTGCAGATAATAAACTTGCTGCTTTTTCAATAGATGTGGTAAGTAGGCGGCAATATACTATTCAAGTAAAAAATTTAGAAACAGGAGAAATTTTAACAGATAAAATTTTAAATACCACCGGAAGCATAACTTGGGCTAACGATAATAAAACCTTATTCTATACCGTAAAAGACGACGTAACCTTACGATCACATAAAATTTTCAAGCATACATTACATACCGATACCAACAACGATGTTGAGGTTTATCACGAAAAAAACGAAACATTTGATACATTTATATATAAAACTAAATCAAAAAAATATCTTGTTATAGGGTCTTCAAGTAAATTATCTTCAGAATATAGAATCTTAAAGGCAGATACACCTAATGCAAAATTTAAAATTTTTCAAAAACGAAAACAAAATTTAGAATATTCTATAGATCACTATAACGATAGTTTTTATATAATCTCAAACATAGATAAAGCTATAAACTTTAAAGTTTCAATAACCCATGAACTTACAACTCAAACAAAATATTGGAAAAATCTAATTCCTCACAGAAACAATGTTTTAATTGAAGATATAGAAATATTTAAAGATTACTTAGTAGTTAATGAACGTGAAAACGGACTTAATAAACTGCGTATAATGAGTTGGGATAAAAAAGAAGATTATTACTTGCCATTTCAATCTGAAACCTACACAGCATATATTGGTAACAATCCAGATTTTGAAAGCAACGAGCTGCGATATGGCTTTAACTCTTTAACCACGCCAACCTCTGTAATAGACTATAATTTTAAAACAAAGCAAAGCAAAGTTAAAAAAGAACAAGAGGTTTTAGGAGGTGATTTTAATAAAGAAAATTATGAATCTGTACGTATTTGGGCAATTGCTAGAGATGGCACTAAAATACCCATTTCATTGGTTTATAAAAAAGGCATAAAACTTAATGGCAATAATCCGCTTTTACAATATGCCTATGGTTCTTATGGTCATACTATCGATCCATCGTTTTCAACCATTCGGTTGAGTTTATTAGATAGAGGTTTCATTTTTGCAATTTCTCATGTAAGAGGTGGCGAATACCTAGGACGCAATTGGTATGAAAACGGAAAGCTACTTAAAAAGATGAACACCTTTACAGATTTTATAGATTGTTCAAAACATCTTATAGAAAACCAATATACATCAAACAAACAGTTATATGCTTATGGTGGATCTGCTGGTGGTTTGTTAATAGGTACGGTTATTAATATGAATCCTGAATTATATAATGGTGTTATAGCTACAGTTCCTTTTGTTGATGTGGTTACTACCATGCTAGACGACACCATTCCTTTAACTACAGGCGAATATGATGAATGGGGAAACCCCAATAATTATAAATATTATCAGTATATGAAATCCTATTCACCGTATGATAATATTGAATCTAAACAATATCCAAATATGTTGGTAATAACAGGGTTACACGATTCTCAAGTGCAATACTGGGAACCAGCAAAATGGGTTGCCAAACTGAGAGATTTAAAAACAGACACCAATAAACTGCTTTTGCTAACCAATATGGATTCTGGTCATGGCGGTGCTTCAGGACGCTTTGAAAAACTAAAAGAAGTAGCACTAGAATATGCCTTTTTGTTAGATTTAGAAGGAATTCATGGTTAATAAAAAAAAAAGTTTTATTTTTGCTAGGTTTTAGACTGTATTTTTTAGCCAAATAAAAACAGTTCATAAAAAGCATCTATGGAACACAGAAATCAAGTTTTTGATAATGTATTAGATTTAGTAGGCAATACACCGCTTGTTAAACTCAACAAGATAACTTCCAAATTTAAAGGTAACTTTTACGCAAAAGTAGAATTTTTCAATCCAGGGCAATCTTCAAAAGATAGAATAGCACGATATATTATAGAAAAAGCCGAAAACGAAGGCATTCTTAAACCAGGCGACACAATTATAGAAACTACATCAGGTAATACGGGTTTTAGTATAGCTATGGTGAGCATTATTAAAGGATATGACTGTGTTCTAGCAGTGAGCTCAAAATCATCTGCCGATAAAATAGATATGCTCAAAACTATGGGAGCTAAAGTATATGTTTGTCCAGCTCATGTGAGTGCAGATGACCCAAGATCATACTACCAAGTTGCTAAGCGTTTACATGAAGAAATAAAAGGATCTGTATATATAAATCAATATTTCAATACATTAAATATTGATGCACATTATTACTCTACCGGACCAGAAATTTGGAATCAAACACAAGGTAAAATAACCCATCTCGTTGCTTGCAGCGGAACAGGCGGTACAATTTCTGGAACAGCAAAATATCTAAAAGAACAAAACCCCAATATTAAAATTATTGGAGTAGATGCTTTTGGATCGGTAATTAAAAAATACCACGAAACTAGAGAGTTTGACGAAAAAGAAATTTATCCATACAGAATTGAAGGTTTAGGTAAAAACTTAATACCTACAGCAACCGATTTTGATATTATCGACGAGTTTATAAAAGTAACCGATGAAGAAAGTGCTCATACAGCAAGAGAACTAGCAAAAACCGAAGGTATGTTTGTTGGTTATACATCGGGTGCTGCTATGCAAGCAATTAAACAACTAAACGAGCAAGGAAAGTTTAAACCAAACGATAAAATAGTTATCATATTTCCAGATCATGGTTCACGCTATATGAGTAAAGTTTATAGTGATAAGTGGATGAATGAACAAGGTTTTTTTGACAGTATAAATGAAGCTTCTGCACAAACCATTCAATATATAAAATAAATTTAGCAATTAAATAAAAGACACTATTTTTATAGTCTAAATTTTATTTTTCTACTTTTATAAAGCCACTTTCTGCAACAAACGTTTTTAATTTTATATAACCTACAAATTATTGGTATTAAAAATTATGTTCAAACCATATAAATAATTAATTTTGCATCAACTAACCATAACTAAAACTTTTCATAGACGTTAAACATTCAAAACGTTTAATATTACAAAAAGTAAATAATGGTATAGTTTG
Source organism: Flaviramulus sp. (assembly GCA_023255235.1). GTDB lineage: Bacteria > Bacteroidota > Bacteroidia > Flavobacteriales > Flavobacteriaceae > JALRJA01. The sequence goes on along the minus strand of JALRJA010000075.1, from coordinate 181 downwards.
TCTTAATTTTAAAGCAACAACATATATAATTGATGAAAGATTTATTTGAGAAAATTTATAAAGATAAAGGGCCTTTAGGAAAATGGGCTTCTCAAGCAGAAGGCTATTTTGTTTTCCCAAAATTAGAAGGCCCCATTTCAAATAAAATGAAGTTTAAGGGGAAAGAAGTCATCACTTGGAG
>JALRJA010000074.1 GCA_023255235.1 Flaviramulus sp. | reverse complement strand
GTTAAAATGAGATAGTAATGTTTCCCATGTGTATAGCGTACCGCCTTTTTCTGACTGAATTTTTTTTGCTTCTACTTTAGTTTTAAAAGCAGACAAAAAAGCTCCCATTGGGCTAGGAATATTTTCACTAATTAAAAAGGTGGCTTTTGTAGCATCAATTAATGCTTCGGGTTCATTATAGTTGTTTGATAAGTATAATTTAATGGTAGATTTATCAAAATCTTTTATAAAATTAACCATACACTCGGTTGCATCAAATTTATAAACTTTACCTTTTTGAGTTACAATTTCTGCTGCATGAAGTTTGTCAACAATAGTCATTTTACAAAAATAGCACATGTCTTCGCCATAATTTATTACTTTGGGAGAAGCATTACAACTTAGTATAATAACCAGTAGTGTTGTGTAGAAAAAGTATTTTAGTGTTTTCATTTTTAGTGTTTTTTATATAGTTACGTTTTCACTTGGTGTTTTTTTCCAATACAATATGCTATAAATGATGTTAATATACCTAAACCCAAAAATAAAGCACCAAGTTGTGGATAAGAATGTGCTTTAAAATTTAAAATATCTTTACTACCAAATAATGGTGGCTGAAACCCCATAATAGACCCATCAGGGTTGGTAAATTTCATAATGGCTTTGGGGTCTAAATTATGTCCATAATCATGTTCCCATAAATAAAAATCATATAAACCGGCACTACTTAAAGCTACCATTAAAATAAACCAAAACAGAAACCATTTGTGATTCCCTAAAAAAGCAATAACTAATCCAATAATAGTAGTAATAATAATTCCTAAAGGAAAAATTTTAAATTCAGGTATAGCTTCAGGAATGTATTTCATACCAACATAATGATTCATTAAATTAATATTTTTTATATCATGTGGATGTACATCTGAAAAATCATTTATATGTATGTACATTCCTAAGGGTATAGGATATTGTGGTGCTTCAAGAGTAATTTTCCAAAGAGGAAATAAAAATAATCCTAAAGGCAATAAAGCCGCTATAAACATTATAATATTAGACTTTTTCATTTGATTAAAGATTGTTTTTTTTTAAACTATTTGAAGTAGTTTACCAGTAACATTTTTGTTTGAATACAGGTTTGTGGTGACTCATTTCATAGTAGTTTAAGCTTGTAAGAGGTGTTTTTTTAGCATTTTTAAAGAAGGCGAGAGCATATTTTTTACTCTCGCCTTAATAGGAAAAAAAACACTAAAACAAAATTTTCCTATCTATTCTATGTCTTCTCCTAGTGACCATTTTAAAGGGGTGTTGGCATTTTCAGCCGAAACGCGAACATAACCTTGCATTTCTTGGTGTAATGCAGAACAAAAATCTGTACAATAAAAAGGCCATACACCAACTTGTTTTGGTTCCCACAAGAAGGTTTCTGTTTGCCCAGGCATAATTAACAATTCTGATGTATTAGCTCCTATCATACTCACACCATGAGGAACGTCATAATCTTGTTCGAGGTTTGTTATGTGAAAATAGACTTTGTCTCCTACTTTAATACCTTCAATGTTATCTGGAGAGAAATGACTTCTAATGGTTGTCATATATATATGAACTGTTTTCCCATTTCTAACAACTCTAGTATCAGCTTCATTTTTTACTGCATAAGGATGCTTGTTATCTTCTAAATTGAAAATCTTTTTTGAACGCGGTTTTATTAAATCGGCAGGACACCCAGCAGCATAATGAGGTTCACCAACGGTTGGGAAATCTAATAAAAGTTCCATTTTATCACCAGAAATATCATAGAGTTGGGCAGATTGAGTTACCTCTGGACCTGTTGGTAAATAACGGTCTTTAGTAATTTTATTCATAGCTACTACATACTTACCAAAGGGTTTTTGAGAGTTGCCTCCCGGAATCATTAAGTGACCAACCGAATAGAAACACGGTTGTCTGTCTAAAACTTCCCAAGTGCCTAATTTCCATTTTACAACTTCAGATGAAATAAAGAATGTAGTATAGGCATTTCCTTTTCCGTCAAACTCTGTATGTAAAGGACCCAAGCCTGGTTGTTCAACAGAACCAGCTAAGACGTCTTCAAAATTTAAAATAGGAATACCATAAGCATCACCAGCAAATTTTTTGTTTTTAATAGCATCAAGCATTTTGGTAAATGAATGAATGGTAAGGTTTGCAGATAATTTACCATTACCAACAATGTATTCCCCAGAAGGATCTACATCACAACCATGTGGCGATTTTGGTGTGGGTAAAAAATATACAGCACCAGGAACATCTAATGGGTTTACTGTTAACACCTCTTTTTTCATAGTAGTGGTTGCAGAATGTGTGCTTTCGTCATAAATATTATGAGCATAATTGGTTGGCATAATAGTGCCTCCGCCATTATTAACATATTCTTCAATTATTTTCCAGTTTACGGCAGCAATAAAATCTTTATCGTTTTGAGAAGCGTTAACTTCCATAAGTGTACTAGCTTCTTCTGAGTTGTATGTTGAAAAGAAGAACCAACCATGAGAAACGCCACGTCCTGGATGAGCTAAATCATAATCAAACCCGGGCATAATTAATTGGAACTTGATATCCATGTGTCCTTTTTCTGGTTCAACAGAAATAAAAGTTAAAGACCCTTTAAAGTTTCCTTTATAGTCTTTAATTGGCATATCTTTTTGAGGAATAGGAATTGAGAAGCGAGTTCCCGCTACAACATACTCGGTGTTTTCTGTAACAAAAGAAGAACTATGATTACCAGCACTATTAGGAATTTCAATAATTTCTGTTGTTTCAAAAGTGGTTAAATCAATTTTAGCTATACGTGGGGTATTATTACCATTAATAAACACCCATCTGCCATCTATAACACCGTTGGTTTGAGAAATATCGGGATGGTGAGAATCATCCCAAGGCACAAAACCGTGAGATGTATTTAACATGGGTTTTGTTTCTTCATTATAGCCATAAGCTTTTTCTGCATCTTGAGAAAACACAGGAATAACTTTAAATAAACGTCCTGAAGGTAAACCATAAACAGAAAGCTGGCCACTAAAACCACCTGAAATAAATGCGTAAAACTCGTCATGTTCACCAGGTGCAACATAAACTCTTTCGGCAACATTACTGGCAAGAGCACCAGATTTACCGTTTGATTTGCTTGAATTATTACAACTGTAAAATGCTATAAGAACAGCAAGTATTGCAACAGCAGATTTAAATATGTTTTTCATTATTTTAATATTTAGTTTAGTATTATTTATTCTTCAGAAGGAGGTAAAAGCACTTTATCTATAACGTGTACAATGCCATTACCTGCCTTTACAGATGCCACAATGTTTGCTCCACCAATTACTGGTTTTCCATCAACAACATTAACTGTAACATATTGATTATTTGCTTGCCCAAGCTTTTTAAGTTTGGTTAAAATGGTTTCACTTAAATTACCCGGTGTCACATGATATTTTAAAATATTTGCTAAAACGGCTTTGTTTTCAGGCTTTACTAAATTTTCAATAGTGCCTTCTGGTAAGGCACCAAATGCAGCATCAGTTGGAGCAAAAACGGTTAGTGGACCTACATTAACTAGGGCGTTTTCAACTTGAGCAGCTTGAACTGCTGCAACAAGTGTTTTGTGATCTGCAGACCCTATTGCTATTTGTAAGCAATTGGGGGTTGCTTCATCATCTTCTATAAAAGCTTGCCCTGTTTTTTGGGTTTCAGTATAATTATCTACTGTAGTGGTCGTTGCGTTTTTTTTGGTTTCGGTTTTACATGAGCATAACAATACTGTAAATGCTAAAACAAAAAGCAATTGTTTAAAAGGTTTCATATATATAAGTTTTGTGGTTTTTCAAATAGCTAGATTTAACGACTCATTTTTGCACACAATTATTTAAGTGTTCTAAAATATTCTAATATGGCTCTTGCGTCTTCTTGAGATAGGCTTTGATTTGCCATTGGTGAGCCATTAAACTCAATTAATAAATCTTTAGCAAGCTGATCTTTTTGAACCATTTCTTCAGGATTTAAAATCATGTTCATAACCCACTCTGGAGAGCGACGTTCTAAAATACCATTTGGTGCAGGACCAATAAATTTTTTGTCAGCTCTGTGGCAAGCAGTACACATTTTTTTAAAAACATCTTCTCCATGAACAACCATTTCTTGATCTATTTCAGAATTTAAATTAACAGAAGTTATTGGACCAACGCCTTTGGTTTTTAAATCAACTCTTTTTGAAGCAGGAATGTTTTCGGTTTTAGTTTGAACCGTAGTTTCTGTTGGCGCTTTTTTTTCATAAGAGAAGCCTTCTTTCTTTTTGTCATCTTTACCGCCACAACTTATTAGTATAGTGGCAAATAAAATGCTCATTAGTTTTAGTGTTGTATTCATAAGGTTGTAATTTTATCTGGTAAAAATATAATCTGTATACATAAAAATATATGACAAAAATCATATTTAAGACAAAAACATCTTTTTAATTTTAAAACAAAATTATTGTACATTTGAAAATGCTTTCAAACTCTTCAAAATATGCTATTAAAGCAGTTTTATTTTTGGCTTTAAATTCTAGCGAAGAAAATAAGATAAGGGTTAAGGAAATAGCAGAACCAATAAATGTTCCGCAAGCCTATATTGCCAAACTACTTCAAGATTTATCAAGAGAAAATATTATATCTTCTTTAAGAGGACCAAAGGGTGGGTTTTATTTAACCAATGAGAATAAAAACAATTCTATTTTAAACATAATTGTAGTGATAGATGGCGATAAAAAATTAAAAGCCTGTATGTTGAGTTTAGATAAATGTAATGAAACTAACCCATGCCCGTTACATGATATGTTAAATAATTCTAGAGATGAAATCTTAAAAAAATTAAAACATAAAACCATTAAAGACTTGGCACTTAGTGTGAAACTAGGAAAGTCTTTTTTACCATTGTAGTCCTAAAAATACAGTCTAATAAAAGGCATCCAAGGATCAAAATAAATACTTTTTTCATTGTCATACAAAACATCGTACCTCACACCAAAAGTAACATTGCCATTTCTATAACCTGCTCCCAGAAATAAAGCAGGTATCCAATAGGTTTCATTAGCAATACCTAAATTAACGTTATAGCGTCTGTTTACTTGTAATTCTTCAAACTCTGCAGATAGTTGAAGTTCATTAATAACATTAAATAAGCCAATTAAACTACCACCCAAAATGGTAGATTTTGAAATATTTTTTTGGTTATTAAAGGTAGCGTTAAGTCCTATACCAAAAGCAAAAGTGTCATTCAATTCATAAATAGCACTGGGAGCCAATGTGGCAGTAAAAAAATTATTGCTTAAGTTAAATCCAACGCCGCCACCGTATCTTACATTTTTCCAAAAAGCACTTTTTTCAGTTTGTGAATTTAGGTTTTGACAACAAGCAACAACAAACAACAAAGCCAAAAAACTATTTTTTATTACAGAAATAAATGTGGTAAACATGACTATAGAGGTTTTAAGAAATTAATAAATATGTAAAGCATAAAAAATAATATAACAAATTAAGCATAAATATAGTTAAAGAAATGTCTATTTTTTGGTAAAAGTTGTATTTTTGCACAATATTTTCACTACCCAAAAGGGATTAAAAAAAACAATGGACAAGTTTTCATTTTTAAATGCAGCTCATACCGCTTATTTTGCAGAGTTATATGACCAATATTTACAAAACCCGGATTCTATTGAGCCTAGTTGGAGGGCTTTTTTTCAAGGCTATGATTTTGGTAGTGAAAACTATGGTCTAAATGGTGAGGTTATTGAGGGTGTTTCTACACAAATTCCAGAACATGTTCAAAAAGAATTTCATGTAGTTAAACTCATTGATGGCTACAGAATGAGAGGACATTTGTTTACCAAAACAAACCCAGTTCGCGACAGAAGAAGTTACACACCTACACTAGATATTCAAAATTTCAATCTTTCAGAAAACGATTTAGATACCGTTTTTAATGCCGGAGAAATTTTAGGTATTGGAGCACAAACTTTAAGAGAAATAATAAAACATTTAGAGAACATTTATTGTGATTCTATTGGTGTTGAGTATATGTATTTGCGCAATCCAGATGTTATTAAATGGTGGCAAGAACAGCTTAATAAAAATGATAATAAACCCAACTTTTCAGTAGAAACAAAAAAATATATTCTTTCCAAACTAAACCAAGCCGTAAACTTTGAAAACTTTTTACAAACCAAGTATGTTGGGCAAAAACGGTTTTCTTTAGAAGGAGGGGAATCGTTAATTCCAGCTATAGTAAATTCATTAATTGGATATTTAAATTCACCATTTTCAATTAAAAATCCAGCTGCACCTACTGAATAATCACCTGTAACTAAATTT
>JALRJA010000414.1 GCA_023255235.1 Flaviramulus sp. | reverse complement strand
ATTGCTTCAAAACTGGCTACAAAAGTAAATGTAGGCATAATAACTTCATCTCCTGCTCCTACTCCTGCTGATGCTAGTGCTACTGTTACGGCTGCTGTACCACTAGATACTAGTTGTGCGTGCTTGGTTTGAAATGTGTTTTGTAATTGTGTTTCTAGTGCTTGGGCTTTATAATACCCGTTTCTCATGGCATCAAAACCGTAGCGCATAAGCACTCCGGTTTCTAAAACTTGGTTTACTTCTTTTTTTTCGGCTTCGCCAAATAGTTCAAATCCTGGCATGGTTTTTATTTTTTTTGTTTTAGCGTTAGGGATTGTAGCAAGTTACCGTGTAACGCGAAAAGCCCGACCCGTAAGGGTAACGCCCTAATTTATAGTTCTATAACGGTTTCTGTTATGGGTTTTCTTACTTTTTCTAATTTTGAAAACAGGTCGGTTTTTTCTCTTATGCCCACTGGTAGTAGTAAAACCGATTGTAGGTTTTTTTTATTGAGTGCTAATAGTTTGTCTATTTTTTGGGGTATAAACCCTTCCATTGGGCAGGCGTCTATGCCTTGTGTGGCACATACGGTTATGAGATTGCCAAGTGCTATGTAGGCTTGGTTTTTAGACCATTGCTGGCGTTCTTGTGGGGTCATATTTTCTATGGTTTTTATTAAATTGTCTTGGTATGGTTGTAAAATTTCTTCTGGCGTATGGCGTGTATTTTTTATGTTGTTGTAGTGAGATATAACGTCGGTTTTATGAATATTATTTTGAATACAAATGACTAAAAGATGCGAAGCGTCTATAACTTGTTGTTGGTTAAAAGCGTGTGGTAATAGGGCTTGGCGTATGGTTTTATCTTCTACTATTACTAAAGAAATAGTTTGTAACCCAAATGATGTTGCTGTTAAATTGAAGGCTTCTTTTAATATGTGTAGTTGGTTTTTTGATAGTTTTTGTGTTGTATCAAATTTTTTGGTGGCATAACGCCATTTTAAATGTTTAATTATATCCATAAAAAGTTGTAATAAGGTTACAAATGTAATACTTGCGTGAATTTTATTGGTATAAAACTGCTAAAATAATGCGTGTTTTACTTGTTATAATTATTTTAAATAATTGAAATTTTATTTGAAAGAAACAAAAAAGGATTCTATATTTGCAGCCGCAATTAGGCAAAACAGCTTGATGAGACGCTC
>JALRJA010000366.1 GCA_023255235.1 Flaviramulus sp. | reverse complement strand
TTGGGTTCATGGGGCGTTCTTCTTTATCACGAATTTCAAAATGTAAATGCGGACCACTAGAACCACCCGAGTTACCACTATATGCTACTGTGGTATTTTTTATAACAGGAAGCTCTTCAGCCGTTGGAAATAATTCTATTTCATAAGACTCTGCTTCATATTGGTGTTTTTTTACATAAGCTTCAATTTCAGGAGCAAACTTTTGTAAGTGTGCGTAAACCGTAGTGTAGCCATTAGGGTGTGTTATGTATAATGCTTTACCATAACCAAAATGAGCTATTTTTATTCTGCTAACAAAACCATTTGCAGCTGCGTTTACTCGTAAACCTTCACGTTGTTGTGTTTTAATATCTATACCAGAGTGAAAATGATTAGAGCGTAGTTCTGCAAATGTTCCAGATAAAATAGTAGAGATTTCCAAAGGATTACTAAAATAATCTTGAGGATAATTAGTTTGAGCCTTAATAAATAAAGGCAAAATAAAAAAGAGAGCTAGTGTAAATTTCATATAATTAATAGAATGCTAAAATATTAATTTGTAGTCAATAAGCCAATTATTTAATAAAAATGAAAGTGTAATTTACCAAGCTAATAAAAAAATCATTTTAAAATTTATCATAAAACAATTGTAATTTATAGATAGGTATCTTAACTTTGTGAGGTAAGTGTTGAAATTTGCAAAATGAGTAATATTGAAGATATTGTAAATTCTTTAGAAGACAAAATTGGTAAAGTATTACACAAACTAGAACTTTTAAAGCTTGCTAATTTGAAACTGAATGAAGAATTAGAAGTTTCAAAGCAAGAAAATGTAATCCAGAAAGCACATATTGCTAACTGGGAAGAAAAATATGAAGCTCTTAAAATGGCAAATTCAATACTAGGTAGTGACGATAATAAAAGAGAAACCAAGCTTAAAATAAATGCTTTAATTAGAGATATTGATCATTGCATTGGTCAATTATCAGATTAGAGTAAAAATGAAATCAATGTCAGAAAAGCTTAAAATAAAGCTATCAATTGCCAATAGAGTATATCCTTTAAGCATTGAAGCAAGTCAAGAAGAAGGGTTGCGTAAAGCCGCAAAAAGCATTGATTTTATGATTAAACAGTTTGAGCAAAGTTACTCAGTAAGAGATAAACAAGACGTATTGGCAATGTGTGCTTTACAATTTGCATCTCAAGTAGAACAGAAGTCTATTGATAGAGAGAGTATTAGCGAGCATGTAGAAGAAAAACTAAATGTTCTGAATAGTTTATTACAATCTCATTTAGTCTCTTAAACGTTCTTTAAAATAAACTAAAAAAGTTACTGCCTACATTAGATATTTTTTTTTGATAAACTCAACGTTAATTCTTTAAAAAGGGTGAGTTTAAGTTGTAAAAGCATGCCGCATCTGCTGAATTTATTTCAGCTTTTAGCAGATTCTTGATCAGCTTGTTAACCCTAAACTTGTTTTTAAGGAGTTTATACAAAACTTTAAACTGGTGTAGGCTTTTTTATATATACTAATTAACTAAACACAAATGGATAACTCAATTATATTGATAGCTGTAGGCATACTAGTTGGTCTTATTTTAGGCTTTATTATTGCTAAAGTATTGGAGAAGAACAACGCATCAAAACTTGTTAAAGAAGCAAAAAAAACTGCAACTTTAATTTTAAAAGAAGCCAATAGCGAAGGCGAATCAATAAAAAAAGATAAAATTCTTCAAGCAAAAGAAAAATTTATAGAATTAAAATCTGAACACGAAAAAGTAATCTTCGCCCGCGATAAAAAAATGGACGAAGCAGAAAAACGTACACGTGATAAAGAATCTCAAATATCAAATGAATTAGCTAAAACTAAAAAACTAAACGAAAGTTTGGAAAGTAAGGAGAAAGATTACGCTCATAGATTAGATGTTTTAGAAAAGAAACAAGAAGAAGTTGATAAATTACATAAAAGTCAAGTACAGCAATTAGAAATAATTTCTAGTCTTTCTGCTGAAGATGCTAAAAATCAATTAGTAGAATCTTTAAAAGGTGAAGCTAAAAATGATGCCATGGCATTTATTCAAAGTGCTATGGAAGAAGCTAAATTAACTGCCGAACAAGACGCTAAAAAGATTATCATAAATACTATTCAGCGAATTGGAACTGAAGAAGCAGTTGATAACTGTGTGTCTGTTTTCAACATAGAATCTGATGATGTCAAAGGACGTATTATTGGTAGAGAAGGTAGAAATATTCGTGCTATTGAAGCTGCAACAGGTGTAGAAATTATAGTTGATGATACGCCAGAAGCTATTATATTATCATGTTTTGACTCTGTTAGACGTGAAATAGCGCGTTTATCATTACATAAATTAGTAACCGATGGCAGAATTCATCCAGCAAGAATTGAAGAAGTTGTTGAAAAAACAACCAAACAGATAGAGCAAGAAATTATTGAAGTAGGTAAACGTACCATTATAGATTTAGGAATTCATAATTTACATCCTGAACTTATTAAAATGGTAGGTAGAATGAAATACCGTTCATCTTACGGACAAAACTTATTACAACATTCACGCGAAGTAG
>JALRJA010000347.1 GCA_023255235.1 Flaviramulus sp. | reverse complement strand
GTGGGTTCGAGTCCCTCTATCGGCTCTTTTTAAACATATAAACTAGTCTTTATTTTTTCTTTGGAATATGTTTTAAAACTTCTAAAAGAAACTTCCAAAATTTTTGAACAGATGTTATTTGAGCACGCTCATCTGGTGAATGTGCTCCTTTAATATTAGGACCAAAACTAATCATATCCATATCTGGATAATGTGTTGCTAAAATACCACATTCTAAACCAGCATGACAAGCAGCTACATGCGGTTTTTTAGAGTTTAAATCCTCATAAATTTGGGTCATTACTTTTAAAATAGGTGATTCCATATTGGGTTTCCAACCAGGGTAATCGCCCGAAAATTTTACTTCACATCCCATTAATTCAAAAGTAGCACAAAGGGCATTTGCTAAATCTGTTTTAGAACTCTCTACAGATGAGCGTGTTAAACAGCCAATATGTATTTGACCGTCTTTTACCACTACCCTAGCTATATTGTTTGATGTTTCTACTAAATCTGGCATATCGGCACTCATTTTATAAACGCCATTTAAAGCCGCATATAAGGCTTTAATTAATGCTTCTTGAACGTCTAAACGCATTACTTTTTTGGGCAATTCAGTTTTAAAAATTTCTATTTCTAAACTGGGTTCTATAGTTGAAAACTCCGATTTAATTATGCCTTTAAATGCCTCAATTTTTTTAACAAAAGCCGTTTCATGTTTAGCATCAATAGCTATAATTGCTTTGCTTTCTCTAGGAATAGCATTACGCAAACTACCGCCATCAATTTCTGAAATTTGCAATCCAAATTTTTTAAAGCCGTCATAAAGTAATCTGTTCATAATTTTATTGGCATTGCCCAAACCTTCATGAATTTGCATACCCGAATGACCACCTTGCAAACCTTTTACAATAACTTTATAGCCAATTTTAAGTTGCGTTGTTTTGGCTTCAATATAAGTTCGTGTAGCTGTAACATCAATACCACCAGCACACCCTACTCCTATTTCATCATCTTCTTCGGTATCTAAATTTAGTAAAATAGACCCTTTAAGCACATCGGCTTGTAAACCCTT
>JALRJA010000318.1 GCA_023255235.1 Flaviramulus sp. | reverse complement strand
ACTATATTGCAATTCTCTAGTTGTAATAAGTAAACCGGGTTCTAAACGCAAATCTAAAAAACTATTAATTCGTAGGTTTCCTATTAAACCCACATTAAAACCAGGGCTTTTCGTTACAAGAATGTCACTTAAATTATGGTTGTAATCAAAATTAAAATCATAACTGTTAATACCTAAAAAATAACCCCAACGCAGTAGTTTATTATCTGTAGAGCCTCTACCTTGATTTCCGTCATATAATACCTTTTCTCTTTTAAAAAGTTGGGCATTACATGTTTGTATCATCAACAAAAATGATATTATCGCAAAAAATGGTTTCATATTATTACTTAGATGATTTATAAATTGTAGCGACACCAAATGTTTGGGGAAAATCTGTAACATCTATAAACCCAATTTCTCGTAAAATATTGTTTAATGCTTCACCATAAGGAAAAACCGAAGCAGATTCAGAGAGATATCTGTAGGCATTTTTATCTTTTGAAAACAGGTTTCCTATTACTGGTAAAATATATTGTGAATAAAGTTTATACCCTTGTTTAAAAGGAGTTTTGGTTGGCACAGAAGTTTCTAAAATAACAAAAGTGCCATTGGGTTTTAGCACTCTATAAATTTCTTTCAAACCATTTTTTAATGATTCAAAATTACGAATTCCAAAGGCAACCGTAATAGCATCAAAGCTATTGTCTTGAAAAGGCATGTTTTCGCTATCAGCCAAAAGCATTTCTATTTTAAAATCTAATGCTTTCTTTTTAATTTTTTCTTTTCCAATTTCCAGCATACCGCTACTAATGTCCAGTCCTACTATTTTTGTAGCCTTAGTTTCGGCTAGGTTAATAGCTAAATCTGCTGTTCCTGTGGCAATATCAAGTATGGTTTCTGGGTTGGTTTGTTTAACAATTTCAACAACTTTTTTACGCCACTTTATATCTATTCCAAAAGAAATTACGCGGTTTAAACCATCATAATCTTTAGAAATAGTATCAAACATTTGGGTTACTTGCTCTTTTTTCCCTTGCGTATTGTTTTTATATGGTTTTGTTTCTATCAAAACTTAAAAAATTTTAGCAAAGATACTCTTTTAAAAAAGCATAACACAATAGCATGAAAAATAATATATTAAATAGGTGTCATATACCACTTCATATTTTATAGTATATTTGTAGCACTTTTTATGATAATTAAATAATGAAGATTATTATTGCTGGTGCTGGTGAAGTAGGATTTCATTTAGCAAAATTATTGTCTTATGAGTCTCAAGAGATTACATTAATAGACATAAATAAAGATAGTTTAGCCTACGCTGATTCACATTTAGATATTAAAATTATTAGAGGTGATGCAACCTCTATTAGTGTTTTGAAAGACGCTAAAGTAGAAAGTTCAGATTTATTTATAGCCGTTACAGCAAGCGAAACTACCAATATTACTGTTTGCGTTTTAGCAAAACAATTAGGAAGTAAAAAAACCATTGCTAGAATTACCAACACAGAATTTATAAACCATAAAGACGAGGTTGGCTTTACCAAATTTGGGATAGACGAGTTAATTTCGCCAGAGTCTTTAGCCGCATCAGAAATTGAGCTATCTTTAAAACAATCATCATTTAACGATACCTATGAATTTGAAGAAGGTGCCCTTACTATGGTTGGGTTAACACTTTCTAGATCGGCATCTTTTGTTGGTAAAACAGTAAAAGAAGCGGCAATTATTTT
>JALRJA010000174.1 GCA_023255235.1 Flaviramulus sp. | reverse complement strand
TATTAATAAATTTTTAAAGTTATTAGGATTTCCAATTCCTGAAAATACTAAATATTTTTTGTTTAAATCAAATTTTTTTATATTTAAGGGTATATAGCTTGAATAAAATATCTTTATTTTAGGATTAATTAATTTAATTTTTACTGTTTTGTAAAGTTAACAGAAATTTACCAAAATCAATCAAGTTAAGTAACTTATATGATTGAATACGATTTAAAAAAATTACTTTTTTCTTTCTAAAACGGCTATGTAAAAACCATCAAAGCCAGATTTATGAGCTAATATTTTTTTGTCTTCTACAAAGCTAAATTCTTTTCCAAATTCTGATGTTAAAAATGTTTCAATTTGTTTTTGGTTTTCAGAAGGTAGAATAGAGCAGGTTGCATATACCAATTTTCCGCCTGCTTTAACTATTTTTGAATATTGCTGTAAAATTTCTTGTTGTGTTAGTTTTATGTTTTCAATAAAATCAGGTTGAAGTTTCCATTTAGCATCGGGGTTTCTGCGTAAAACACCCAAACCAGAACATGGTGCATCAATTAAAACCCTATCTGCTTTTTCATGAAGTTTTTTAATCACTTTTGTGCTATCTATAACACGAGTTTCTATGTTGTGAGCACCATTTCGTTTTGCACGACGCTTTAGTTCTTGTAATTTATTGGCATAAATATCTAGTGCTATAATTTGACCTTTATTATCCATTAAGGAAGCTATATGTAATGTTTTTCCGCCAGCACCGGCACATACATCAATAACACGCATACCGGGTTTGGTATCTAAACATGTAGCTACTAATTGTGATGATGCGTCTTGTACTTCAAACAAGCCATTTTTAAAAGCGTCTGTTAAAAATACATTGGCTCGTTCTTTAAGCTTTAAGGCATCGGGGTAATGGTTTAAAAACTCGGTTTCAATATCTAAATCAAAAAGTTCTGTTTGTAGTTTTTCTTTGGTAGTTTTAAGGGTATTTACTCTTAAAATAACATCAGCTTGTTGGTTTAAAGCGTTTATTTCTTTGGTCCAAACGGCGTTTCCTAACTCTTTTTCACCAAGTTCATCCATCCAATCTGGAATAGATTCTTTGAATTTTCTAATTTTTGATAAATCATCAAAACGACCTTTAATTTTACGTGTTGGTGTACTTTCAAAATATTTCCAATCGGGTAATTTTATACCTTTTAAGGTTGCCCAAACTGCAAATAGTCGCCACAAGTTATCTCTATTAAAAGGTTCTTTAACTTCGGCAATTTCGGCATATAACCGTTTCCAGCGTACAATATCATAGGTGGTTTCTGCAACAAAAGCTCTATCACGAGCTCCCCAACGTTTGTCGCGTTTTAAAAGTTGCTGAATAACTTTGTCTGCATAATTGCCTTCATTAAATATTAATGAAAGCCCATCTATAATAGCAAAGCATAAATTTTTGTGTAAGCGCATTGTTTTTTAATAAGGGTGCAAAGTTACATATAAAGTTTATTTGTTTAGTTGTTTATGAATTAATTAAAAAAGCTTTTATATTTTTAGTGAAATTATAAATTTATGAAACCCATTTTTGTAATCATTTTAGTTATATTATTTCATTTTTCTTGCAAAAAAAAGGACTCATTTGTACCAAGAGATTTTTCTCAAGTTATTGTTGAAACGGTTTTGCAAGACTCCCTTTTAAATGTTAGAGCTTTAGAAATAAATGACAATAGGGTAGTAGTAGCTACTTCAAACGGAAAGATTTTTAAAAATCATTTAAATTCAAATGAAGGTTTTCAAGAGGTTAATTGGTTTTTAAACAATGACACTTTACAAAACAGTAATTTTAGATCGACTGCTTTTCAAGGAGGAAACATTTTTGCTTTGTCAATAGGTTCGCCTGCAAAACTATTTAAAGATGGTAATCTGGTTTATTATGAAAATGATCCAAACGCTTTTTATGATTCTTTAGATTTTTGGAACAATAAAGAAGGCATTGCTGTTGGTGATTCTACCAATGGTTGTTTAAGTATTATTATTACTCGTGATGCTGGTGAAACTTGGACCAAACTACCGTGTCATAATTTACCAAAAGGAAAAGACAAAGAAGGTGCTTTTGCTGCAAGTGATACAAATATTGCTATAGTAGGTAATAACACATGGATTGCCACTACGGCAGGACGCGTTTATTTTTCTGCAAATAAAGGTAACACTTGGCGTGTTTTTGATACGCCTATCGTAAAAGAAGCCGAAACGGAAGGTATTTATTCTATTGATTTTTATGACGAACTAAACGGGTTTGCCATTGGTGGCGATTATACCAAACCTGATGCTAATAAAGCCAATAAAATAAAAACAACTAATGGTGGTAAAACATGGGAACTAGTAGCTCAAAACCAAAATCCTGGCTATAGAAGTTGTGTTCAATATATACCTAACAGACAAGGAACAGAAATAGTAGCTATAGGTTTTAACGGTATAGATTATAGTTTTGATGCCGGTGCTACTTGGAAGCATTTAAGCGATGAGAGTTTCTATACAATTAGGTTTTTAAATGATAGTATTGCTTATGCAGCAGGTGCTAAACGGGTTTCTAAACTTAGCTTTAAAGAATAAACAAGTGTTATATTAATGCCTTCTTCCTCTTCTTTTATACTCTTCAAATAGTGTTTTTTTAAACTCTTCTTCGGCTACCTTTAACAGAATTATTTTTTTTGATGATATAACGCTTCTTAATTTTGAAATAAACGCATCATGTTCTGTATGCAATTTGTTTTCGGCAGTAATGAGTTTTTCTAAAAGAATATTTGCTTCAGCATCAGTAAGGCTATTTGAGTTTTGTTTAATTTCTGATCGTATGTATTTTAACTCTTTGTATTTAATTTTTGATGTATTTCTTTCATGAGCGTTATAAAGTGGCCAAAACTCTTGTGCTTCTTCGGTAGTTAAATTTAAGCGTTCTGTAATAAACGATACTTTTAGTGCTTTAATTTTGTCGTGTTTTGATTGTGCTACACTATTTGCAGACAATAACAACATGATTATGTAAAGTAGATATGATTTCATTTTATTAAGGGTTTTCGGTTATTAAATCATCAATATCTAAATGATTTAACAAATAGGTTTCAATAAGGATTTCGTTTAGTTGATAATTTGTAAAGCTCACTTCATTCAAATCGTCTATAGTTAATAAAGACGCTATTTCGTATGTACTAAAGTCTTCTTCAATCATATAGTTTTCAACGGTTTCATAGTCTAGAGTTTCCCAATTTGAATTGGTATTAAAAACAAAAACGTTTACCAAAATAGTAACAACGGCAGCTATGCTTGCTGCATACAGTAATTGCTTTTTTCTAGATATGGAAATAATTTTAACTTGTGGTTTTTCTAAAACAGTTGAAAAAACACGTTCTTCTATGGTGTTGAAATAATGTTTTGGCGTTTTAAAACCGGCGGTTTTAAACTGCGTTCTTAGTTTAATTTCAGTTAAAGTAATATCTTCAAGATTAGTAAAGTAATCTTCTGGAACTTTAAAACCGGTTGTTTTTATGTTATGTATGGTTTTTTTAGACATCTTGTTATTATGACTTTGTTTTATGGTAAAGGTTTAATAGTTAGTTAAATAAGCTTCAATTTTTTTTACTGCTATATGGTAGGAAGCTTTTAAAGCACCTTCACTGGTTTCTAGTATTTGAGACATTTTTGAGTATTTTATATTTTGAAAGTATTTCATATTAAAAACAAGTTGTTGCTTTTTGGGTAAAGTGGCAATGGCTTCTTGTAATTTAAGTTGAATGGTGCTCGATTCAAAATAAGTATCTGCAGCTAAGTTTTTAATGGCTAGTTGTTGTACTTCGTCAATACTAATTTGTAATTGTTTTGCTTTTTTAGTTATAAATGTTATAGATTCATTTGTGGCAATTCTATACATCCAGGAGAATAATTTACTTTCACCTTTAAAACTATTAATATTTTTATAAATTTTTATAAAGGTGTTTTGAAGCACATCATCTGCATCTTCATGAGACTTTACTATATTGCGTATGTGCCAATATAAGCGTTCTTTGTAAAGCCTCATAAGCTCTTTAAAAGCTTTGTTTTTTTGAGTTTCACATTGTAGTTGTTCTAACAGTTGTGTTTCGTTTATCACAAAAAACATTTAATTTTTAGACTCATGAATATACAAAAAGTTTAATGTTATATAGTCTAACATTTGCTATTAGGAACAGTAGTATTCAAAAAAAACAGCAGCACTATATTGCTATTCAAAGCTTTGCATATCAACAAGGTTTTTGTAAACACCGTTTTTCTTAATTAGGTCAAGGTGTTTTCCTTGTTCTACTATTTCACCTTTGCTAAGTACCACAATTTCATCGGCGTTTTGAATAGTAGTAAGCCTGTGTGCAATAACCATAGAAGTTCTGTTTTTCATCATATTTTCTAAAGCATCTTGAACTAGGCGTTCGCTTTCAGTATCTAGTGCAGAGGTGGCTTCATCTAAAATCATAATAGGTGGGTTTTTAAGAACGGCTCTGGCAATACTTAGGCGTTGTTTTTGTCCGCCAGAGAGTTTATTACCAGAATCACCAATATTTGTGTCTATGGTTTTTGGTAAATCTTTTACAAATTCCCAAGCGTTTGCAACTTTTAAAGCGTTTATAATATCGTCATCGGTAGCATGTTCATTTCCTAATTTTAGATTGTTTTTTATACTGTCATTAAATAAAATAGCATCTTGTGTTACAATACCTAATTGATTTCTTAAGGAACTTGTTGTTAAATCTCTAATATCTATATTATCAATTAAAATTTTGCCCTTGTTTACATCATAAAAGCGTGTTATAAGGTTTGCAATAGTAGATTTGCCACTGCCTGATTGCCCTACAAATGCTACTTTTTTTCCTTTAGGAATTGTTAAGGAAAAGTTTTTAAGTACATAGTCATCTTCATATTTAAAAGAGATATTATCAAATACAATTTCAGAGTCAAAATGTTCTTTTACTATAGCGTTTTCTTTATCTTTTAATGGATTGGGTGTATCTATAATTTCTTGAATACGTTCTGCAGATGCATTGCCTTTTTTAATGTTATAAAATCCTCTAGATATAGCTTTTGCAGGTGTAAGGATGTTGTATGACAGTCCCATAAACACTAAAAAGGTACTTCCTTCTAAGTTTGAGTCTCCACTAAGAACTAAATTACCACCATACCATAAAATAATGGCTATCATTAAAATACCTAAAAACTCACTTGCTGGCGATGCTAAATTTTGACGGTTTAAAAGTTTGTTTGAAAAATGAAAAAAACGTGCTGTAGATTCTTGGAATCTGTTATTGAATTTATCTTGTGCGTTAAAGCCTT
>JALRJA010000087.1 GCA_023255235.1 Flaviramulus sp. | reverse complement strand
TCAAAGTTTTTAGAATCTGATTTAAGGATGAAATGATAAACCGTTTTGATAGCGGCTAAAGTTAATGTTTTGTTGTATTTATCTTCACTACCAACAGATTTTACAAATTTTTGTAACTGAACTGGTATTAGAGTTTCGGTTTTTATTATTCCATACTTCTTTATGTAAATCCAAGCAAGTCTTAAATGAGCTTCGTGAGTAAAAATCTCTGGATTTAATTTACATGTAATAAATTTTTTTAAAAATTCAGAATCTGATAGTCCTAAATGTTTTTCCATTTTGTCAAATTATTCTAAGGTATTTATGGTTGCAAAGTTTTGTTATTGTTTTTTAGTAACAACCATTTAAGACCGTTCATACTTTTTAGGAATGGGGTTTTCTTTAGTTTCTTGAGACCAAAAAACTGAAATAATCCACCAACGCTTGCCATCATTAAATAGTTGAATACTATTAATGCCTCTCATAAAAGGCTCTTTATCTGTTTCGCTGTAAAAAGCTTCATAAGTACTCATAACGTGAGCTATATTACCAAAAAGATCTACTTTTCTATGAATTTCTTTTTCAAAAAAGCCATTTTCTACAAGCCATTTTCCAGAACCCTTGATATAATCATTTGGTTTTAAAAATCTAGCCATAAAATTGCCTTCTTTAGTTTTGCCAGAGGGAATCAAATTAGCATCGTTATGAAACAGGTATTTAAATTGTTCCCAGTTGCGTTCTACTCCTTTTTCACCAGAAATTACAGCATACAATGTTTTAATAGTATTATCTAAAGTTAAAACACGTGTACTATCAATTTGAAATTCAATAGCTTTATTTTCTTTTTCAGCCTGAGCATTTAAGTTAACAGTAATGATACTAATGAGTAAACTGGTAAATACTTTTTTCATGATGATAATTTTAAAGTGGTAAATTATGTAATATTAATAATTTAAAGCGTTAATGAATACTTAAAAAAACTTTAACCCAAACAGAATGGCATCACTTTGAAAACCGCTTTGGTAAGAACGAAGATAATCAACTCTTAAAAACCTAAATTTTTTCCAGCCAATATTATCAATACCAATAGTATATTCTTGATATGGCTTAATATTAGGAACAGATAAAGCATGAGCACCTAAAATTAAATTAAAATTGAGTTTATTAATAAGCGGGAGTTTTCCTAAAATAAATCCGCTAAAATCATGCTCAAAATGTCCTTCTATATATGATTTGTTTGTACTCATTGAATAATACGGTAAATTATTAAACACATCTAAATAGGTTCCTTCTCCAATGTGGGTTTGATTTCCATTAAAGTGATAAAAATCCATAAAGGCAATATTATCGGCATTAAAAAACTTACCGGCTCTCATATTATATTGAAATTTACCCTTGTTTTTAATATTAAAACTTTGTTTTAATCTAGCTTTAATTTGGTCATAATTATAATTGGTTTCTGTAGATGAAAAGCCTTTACTATACCCTAAATATAACGTTGGATACTTGTCATTTGTGATATTATATTTAGATTCAGGATAACTCAAGTAGTTTTGTTTAAAATTAATTTCACCATTCAAATTAAATTTTAAAATGTTATGTGTTTTAAATGGTGCTGTGTTAAAAGCGGTTTCATCTAAAGGGTTATTACTTGTATATTGTCTATTTTCTTGAGGATACCAAGTTTGGTCTGTGGTGTTAAAGAGTGCTTTTCTACGTTCAAAAGCCAACGAGCTATACAGTCTTAAACCGTTAAATAATTCGTTTGAAAATGAAATTTGAGCAAAAGATTTATCATAAATTTTCAAATAATTTTTTTCAGCATACAACGAGAATGTGGTATTTAAGGTTTTTAAAAAGGTTAAATAAGGATTAAATTGTTGAGCAACCACACCTCCAGAAATTGTTAGAAACGGTCTGCTAACATCGTTAAATTTATAGGTAGCAGATAGAGAACCTCTTAAACGCTCATCACTAAAACCATAATTTATGGTACTACTAATTGAAAAAAAACGTTTAAAATCATTATAATTTTTCCTGTAATAGCTTTCTATATTAAGGTTCCATCCTTGTACGGTATTAAAATTAATGCTTGATAAGGGTGAGTTTATACCAACATCCCATTTTTTATAAGAATTGCTGTAGTTATAACCAGATATAATATTTCCTATTTTGAATTTATTCTTTTTAGAATCAATTGAATCTAAATACACTTTAGATTTTCTAATAATTTGAATACTATCTTTTTTGTTATAATCTGTTATTTCTTCAGTAGTTAAAGGAACAGGTCTTTCAGATTCCCAAAAAACAGAATCTTTTTTATTAGCATGCTCTTCAAAAGATACAATTTCTCTATTAAAGTCCTTTTTTTTGTGTTCAGGATTAAAAATATAATTACTATACATAGCAATAAAATGCCCATCACCTTTAATACCCAAGATTCCGTATTTAAAAGTCATGTTTTGTGAAATTAAAGCCCAAATAGTATCGTTTTCTGAAAAGGTAAAACTTTGTTTTAAAGTAAGTGTATCTATTATAGGAATACGTGCCTGTGTTCCTGTTATGCTAAGTTCAAGAGCATAAATGCTCCATTGATCTTCAACAATAAAAATTGTTCCTGAAAAAACAGGATCATTTATACGTTTTGGAATAACCTTTATTTTATTGATAAGGTTGCCTTTATCATCATAGAAAACACCTTCAAGTTTATATCTGTAATAAACAAACGCATTATTTGCAATTGGTGAAATAATGTTATTTCCAAATTCAATGGTATTATTATAAAAGTTAAAATCTACATCAATAGCATTATTAAAACTAAATCCGTTATCGTTTCCACTTACTTTTGAAGCAGTAATTTTTTCCTTTAGCTTATGTGGTTTTAAATATTGAATTTTAGAAATAGTTTCAGATAAATATATAATGCCAGTTCGGGTTGAATCTAAAGCACCGCCAAAATCACCAATATCTTGACCAAGTATTTTTTTTGGAGCATCTTTAATTCTCATTAACCCACGAGAATAAAAATCTGCCTTATACGATTCTATTTTATCTAAATGTGCTTTTCGCTGGTTAATGGCTTGTTTAATAATTCTGTCAGCAGGGTTTTCATTAGCATTAATAACAACCTCATTTAATGAAATTACCTCTTTTTGTAAGGTTGCATTTAAACTAAAAGGAACGCTTTTAATATCAACTTTTTCTTTTACAGTTTTATAACCTAAGTGTTGAAAAACAATAGTATAAGTTTTAGGTTCATTAATATCAAGCTCGTACATGCCATCTTCATTACTTGTTGTTCCAATGAAGGTGTTTTCTATATAGACATTTACAAAAGGAAGCGGTTGGTTTTCATTATCTATAACCACTCCTTTTACTTGTGAAAAAGAATAATTATAAAGCAAA
>JALRJA010000008.1 GCA_023255235.1 Flaviramulus sp. | reverse complement strand
TATTGAAACTAATTAAAGGCGAGAATGTTTTGGCAAAAAGCGCAGGTTCACTAAAGCTGTAAATAGCTATTTCACGATATGACTCAATAGTAGTTTGTTGGGCTAATAAAGCATCTTTTGTTGCAAGAGCATCAACAGAGTGCAATATAACAGCCCGATTATTGGCTTCATAAAGAACACCAACTTCTGTAATGTCATCAAAAAGTTTAGAGGTGCTACTTACTAAAGATTCTTTACGGAATGTATTTAAATTGGTTTTAAAAATTTGAAAATCATGAAAAGTAAAACTTAAAAACCCATCACTATTAACAGGTGTTATATTTTGAATTTGATTAACCTGTGCTACGGTATTTTTAAAAATATTAACAAGACTTAAACTATCTTTTGCCTTAGTAACACCATTAATTAAGATGCGGTTTTGAGTTATATCAATATCGGCAGCAAGGTAGTTGGTAAACTGATTAAAAGAAAGTGCGTTTTCTATAAATAATGACTTTACCAAAGCGTTATCAGACTTTACTATAACAGAGCAGGTTTTATCATTATTAAAGGTATTATATAGCTTTGTTAGTTCGGCATTGGTATTAATTGTTTGGTTAAAAACACTAGTAATAATATCTTTTGATGATGAAGCAATAAAAACACTATCTACTATACTGCTATAAAAAACGGTTTCTTTATTGGTGTATTTTGTAATGAAGTTGTTTTTAGTTTGAGATGTTTCTTCAATATAATTTGGCATCTCTTTTTTATTAACTAAATTATTGTGGTATTTGGTAATCACTATATATTGAAGACTATCATATGAGTCTTTTGAAAAACAAAGTAAAACCTCATTTAAAGGCTGTAAATAAGTTAAATAATTAAGATTTTGATTTAATTTTTTAAAGGAAACATTTTGCGATACTTCTTGTAAAAAATAGTTATTATCAACACTGTTTTTTAAACTTTCAATGTTTGAAGATTTTAAAATTATTGACGCCTTATAAGGAACAAAATCAATAAGATTTTTTCTGTTAATGTCATTGTTGTTACAGCTTACAAGAAAAAGAGTAATGACTCCTAAGTAATAAAATTTCATATATCAAGTAATTTCTACAAATATAAAAACTTATAGGTCTAACTGTAATTGATTAGGTAATAATCTAAACGATTTTCTGTGGTATTTTGTTACGCCATATTGTTTTATAGCTTCTCGGTGCTCTTTAGTAGGATACCCTTTATTTTGTTTCCAATTATACATGGGGTATTCATTATGAATGCTATTCATATAATTATCTCTATGCGTTTTTGCTACAATAGAAGCCGCAGCAATGCTTAGGTATTTAGCATCACCCTTAATAATGGTTTTATACGGAATGTTATTATAAGGTTTAAATTTATTACCATCAACTATTATAAATTCAGGATGTAACGCTAAACTTTCAATAGCTTTGTGCATAGCTAAAATAGAAGCGTTTAATATATTAATACGATCAATATCAGCTTCAAAAACATGGGCAACCCCAAAATGTAATGCTTCGGTTTTAATAATATGAATAAGAGAATCACGTTGCTTTTCACTTAATTGTTTAGAGTCATTTAATATCTTGTTTTTAAAATCATCTGGTAAAATAACTGCCGCAGCTGTAACCGGACCAGCAAGACACCCTCTACCAGCCTCATCGGTGCCACATTCTACATTAAAACTAGAGTGTTTTTTTAATAACATTTTAAAAAATCTTTTTTACAATATAGATGATTTTTAAGATAAACTATATTTTTTGTTTGTCAAACCGTAAAAATTATTTATATTGACCACGGCTATTTTCAATTAATTATCATTTACAATTAAAAAATTTAATAGATAATTATATGAAATTAATCCCGATTAAGCTGTTAGCACTTTCTATGTTGCTGGCAACAAGTCTATCCTTAGCACAAGAAAATAACCTTACAGGAGTAATTACAGACCAAAACAATATACCCATGGCAGGGGTTACTATTGTAGTAGATGGAACAACACGAGGTGTTGTTTCAGATTTTGATGGAAACTATGCCATTACTGTTAAAGTAGGTGACGTTCTTAGATTCAGTTTTATAGGAATGAAAACACTTAGAATTCCCGTTACAGAACTAGGAGTACTAAACGTTACTTTAGAAGAAGACGTAGAAAGTTTAGATGCGGTTGTTGTAACTGGTTATCAAAAGATAGACAGAAAACTCTTCACAGGTTCAGCAGCTACACTTAAAGCAGACAAAATTAGGTTAGAAGGAGTTGCAGACATTAGTAGAAGCCTACAAGGTCATGTGGCAGGTGTGGAAATTGAAAATGCGTCAGGTACTTTTGGTACTGCACCAGTTATACGAATTAGAGGTAACGCTTCTATTAATGGCGTAAATAGACCACTATGGGTGATTGATGGCGTAGTTTTAGAAGACGCTGTAGAATTGTCAAACCAAGAGATAACAACAGGTAACCTTGAAACAATACTTAGTTCCTCGACCGCTGGTATAGGTCCAAATGACATTGAAACTTTCACGGTTTTAAAAGATGCTTCAGCAACAGCACTATATGGAGCTAGAGCCATTAACGGGGTAATAGTTATAACAACAAAAAGAGGTAAAGAAGGCAAACCTGCAATAAATTTCACAACAAGCTTAACAACAAGAAACAAACCAAATTATGGACAATTTAACATACTAAGCTCTGGAGATGAAATGTCGGTTTATCAAGAACTTTATGAGAAAGGTTGGATAGATATAGCAAACTCTAATAGTGCTAGAAATCATGGGGTTTTTTCTGATATGTTTTTTAGAATTACTAATAATGAGTTAGATTGGGGACCTAATGGTTCGCCTAATTACAATTACTTGCAACGGTATGCAAATGCTAATACAGATTGGTTCGACGTTTTATTCAAAAATTCGTTTGTTTATACCAATACCTTTAGTATAAGTTCTGGTAATGATAAAGCAAGATATAGAGCCTCAATTAGTTCTTTAAAAGATCAGGGGCAAACTATTGCTGATGACGTTAGCAATTACACCGCCAATTTAAATGCTGACTTTGATTTATCAGATGATTTTAGGATAGGCTTTAAATTGACAGGGAATATTAGAGACCAGAGAATTGCCGCATCTCAAGATAGAGAATTTGATGCTTTATCAGGAGTATTTGAAAGGAACTTTGATATAAATCCATTCAATTTTGCTTTGTATTCAAGTAGAAGTATGACTCCTTATGACGAACAAGGAAATTTACAATACTTCAGGAGAAATTGGGCACCCTTTAATATAATACATGAAGTTAACAATAATTTTGTTGATTTAGACTTAATAGATATATCCTTACAGGCTAATATTGATTGGAAAATCAATAACGATCTCACATTTAATACCGTATTACAAGGAAGAAGGTATAGAAGTAAAGCTGTACAGACCATCCATGAAAACTCAAATAACGCAGCAGCCTACAGAGCAGATCACCCTCAGTTTAGAAATAACAATATATTCTTATTTGATGACCCCGATGCACCAGAGCTTGAACCCTATTCTGTATTACCAAACGGTGGTTTTAGAAAAACAACAGATAATGCTTTGGATAACATGTTTATGAGAAATACCCTAAATTACTCTCGTTTATTTAATGATTCACATCAAGTCAATATCGCAGTGGGTCAAGAAGTAAGATCTAGCAATAGATTTGAAGAATTTAATGATGGTTGGGGGTTTTTGTTTGATAAAGGCGGTTTAGTCTTGAGCGATCCTAATTTTGTTAGGTTTTTAGATAGTAGAGGCGAAGATTATTTTAGAGTAGAGGAAACTAGAAACAGAGCATGGGGCGTTTTTTCAACCGCCGCCTACTCTTATGATAATAGATATACTTTAAACGGGACATTTACTTACCTAGGGGATAATAGAACTGGCGACTCTAGAGCAGCTCGCTATTTGCCAACATGGAATGTTAGTGGTGCTTGGAATATACACAGAGAAGCATTCATGAATGACTTAAGTTGGATAAACTTGTTTAAGTTAAAATCAACATATGGTCTATCGGGTTCTAATCCTCACAATGCTAGTGCAGGACTTATTGTATTTGGAGTTGAACCATTAAGACCTCAAGCTACAGAAAGAGAAATAGCATTATTAATAGACCAACTGGAAAACTCTGAATTAACCTTTGAAAAACTTTATGAGTGGAACATTGGATTAGAAACAGCTTTCTTTGATAATCGTTTTGGTATTGAAGTTGAATATTATAAAAGAAACTCTGAAGACTTAATTGGTTTTGTAGAAACTAATGGTGTTGGAGGCGAAAGTATTAAATTAGGGAATATAGGTAAGCTTGATAGAGATGGTTTTGAGTTTACTTTAAGAACTACAAATGTACAAACAAGTGATTTCTCTTGGACTTCTAATTTCAACTATAGTTATTCTATAAGTGAAATTACCCAATGGGATGCTAGAGATCGTATAGGAGATGCTATAAGTAGAAATGGTGGTAATTTTGTAGGGTATCCTGCTGGAGCTTTATTTTCAATTCCCTTTTCTGGCTTAGACTCTAATGGAATTCCTACCTTTTTTGGAGACGATGGAGAAACTATACAAAACCTTGATCTACAACAAAGAGAAGATATACTTAAACATTTGAAATATGAAGGACCTACTGAACCCACTTTCTTTGGTGGATTTAATAATACCTTTACTTATAAAAATTTAGATTTAGATATAGGGTTTTCATATAGAGGAGGAAATAAAATTAGATTAGATGATATTTACGATGTGCGTTTAAGTGACGGGTCAAGTAGACTATATGATGATTTTAGCTCCTTATCAGGTGATTTAATAAATAGATGGTCATTACCAGGTGACGAAAACATTACCAATATACCTTCTATACTTACCGAAACAGTTGTACAAGCTTTAAGAAATGACGGTTTAAATCCATACGACTTATATAACAAAAGCGACTTAAGAGTGGCTAAAGGCGATTTTGTCAGATTGAAAAACATAAGATTAAACTATAGACTACCAAAAAGCCTTATTGATAAAACTTGGATGAAATCGGGGTCTATTAGCTTGTCAGCCCACAATT
This sequence comes from Flaviramulus sp., assembly GCA_023255235.1. GTDB lineage: Bacteria > Bacteroidota > Bacteroidia > Flavobacteriales > Flavobacteriaceae > JALRJA01. Next base: position 1,973 of record JALRJA010000008.1, on the reverse strand, counting down.
TATGGCTTATATATTCAGATGATAAATTAAATGGAGTAGATCCTGAGTTCTTTCAGTCTGGGGGTATTTCATTGCCTTTAACAAGCACTTATACTTTTACACTCAACTTTAACTTTTAATGCTATGAAAAAAAGATTCATTTTATTATCAATAATTGTTTTAGTCATCTCTTGTGATTCATATCTAGATGAAGTACCAGATAATAGACAAACATTAAAAACTTTAGAAGATGTTTCTCAAATGTTAGTATCAGCTTATTCTGAAGCCATATATTCTTTTGTAGAATGGAAGTCAGACAATGCAACTTATATTAGAGAAAACACCCAGTTTGATTGGTTTACAGAACTATATAGTTACCGTCCTTCAGTTTCAAACGAAAATCAAGACACACCCACTTATTTATGGGATAATAATTACCAAGCTATATCACATGCTAATCAGGCATTAGAAGCATTAGAAGAGATTGAAGGAGGAGATTTAGATTTTAGAAATGCCTTAAAAGGAGAGGCATTAATAACTAGAGCTTATAACCATTTTATGTTAGCTAATGTGTTTTGCCAACATTATAATGAAGCAAATAAAGGTGAATTAGGTATTCCTTACATCACAGAGCCCGAAACACAGTTACAAGTATCTTATGAACGTGGTACATTGGAAGAAACCTATAGCCTTATAGAAAAAGATTTATTAGAAGCCATACCGTTAATTTCAGACGAATATTATGTTGGATCTGGAAAGTATCATTTTAACATTAATGCAGCCTATGCTTTTGCTTCGCGTTATTTTTTGTTTAAAGGAGATTATGAAAAATGTATTGAATACTCTAATAAGCTTCTTGGTAGCGGTGTTATAGGAACTACTTATGTAAGAAATATGGATGAGGTATTTTCAGGCTCTGGCTCTGTAGCTATAGCTAATCAGTTTATTGACGTTGATGACCCTGCAAATTTATTAGTAGTTAGAAAACAAAGCGTTGCAGTTAATAGATATACAAGGGGCTACCAAGCTAATACCAATATTTTTATTGATATTTTTGTAAGAAACAACCCTCAAGGATCAACTGATCAGCGCGATTTAAGATATGGATTTAGTTCGTCATCAGCTAGAGTTCAACCAAAATATACGGAACTCTTTCATTTTACAACATCAACAACTGGTTTTGCTTATTTTATTCAACCAGAATTACGTAGTGAAGAAGTTATTTTAAACAGAATGGAATCTTACGCCAGATTAAATAGGCTAAACGATGCTTTAAATGATTATAACGTAATGGCTGCATTGCGATATGACAATGGAGGGCAATTAACCCTTCCAGAAATTGTAGACTACTATGAAGCAACAGAGCAAGAAGCTATGCTTAACTTAATAATTGGAGAAAGAAGAAAAGAGTTTTTAAGAGAAGGGTTAAGGTGGTTTGACATAAAACGCTTAGGGTTAGAGGTTTACCATATTATAAGTACAGACTCAAATGGAAACGTATCTGAAGACGTAACTTTAAGTGTCAACGATTTAAGAAAAGCAGAGCAAATCCCTGCTAAATCAATTGCTAACGGTATTCAAGGTAATCCAGGCTATTAAAATATTTTGTAAATGTAATTTATTACTATAACATTCAAAAACAAAAAAATGAAAACAACGATTAAATATTTTTTTATTACAATTGTGGTAGTCTTATTCTACCAATGCACTAATGAGGCTAGTAATGGGGAGTATGCACCACCTGCAGATCCAGTAACCTCACATCCAAACGACCTATACCTATATAATAACGAAGGTAAAAGTTTGTTTGAAAGATACAATACTGCTACTAGATGGAGATGGAACGATAATTTTATAGACCCTACACAAAGAGCCACTCCTGTAGAGTCTGAGTTTGTGATTCCTACAACAAGACTAATTGAACATTTATGGATAGAACCATTTACAATGTCTGGTGCTAATGGAGTTGCATTTATAGATGAACTATTCCCACC
>JALRJA010000053.1 GCA_023255235.1 Flaviramulus sp. | reverse complement strand
AAGGGCAAACATTAAAACAGCTTATACAAACCTATAAAGAAGATTTTTTAGGCAAAACCGTTTATAAAAATTTTGGTTTAGATTTTCCATTACTTATCAAATTTATTGATGCTAAAACACCCTTGTCTATACAAGTTCATCCTAGCAACGAGCTAGCCAAAGAAAGGCATAATTCTTTTGGAAAAAATGAAATGTGGTATATCATGCAAGCAGATAAAGATGCCGAACTCATTGTAGGGTTTAACAGTGATATAAATAAAAAAAGCTATCAAGAACACATAGAAAACAATACCATATTAGAGGTTTTACACCATGAAAAAGTATCAAAAGGCGATACGTTCTATATTCCAACAGGTAGAGTTCATGCAATTGGTGGTGGTGTATTGTTGGCAGAAATTCAGCAAACTTCAGATGTAACTTATCGTATTTATGATTATAAGCGAATAGATTCTCAAACAGGTAAAGAACGTGAGTTACATACAGAATTAGCACTAGATGCCATCGATTTTAAACATTATAGCGATATAAAAACCCTTTACAACAACACGGCAAACCAAACCAATAAACTAGTACATTCACCTTATTTTAAAACAAACTTTATTGCTGTTTCTGGTGTTTTAGAAAAAGATTATTCTACACTAGATTCTTTTGTAATTTATATGTGTGTAAGTGATTCTTTAGAGATAACACATGGTAATAAAACACACACTTTAAAGGTTGGGGAAACGCTGTTATTACCTGCTTTAATAAATGCGGTAACAATAGAATCTAAAAATGCTCAGTTACTAGAAATTTATATGTAAATTATATTTTATTAGTAGCGTTTTCTAATAAAACTATATTATAATTAGAATTAATTGTTGCGTTTCCGTTTTTAACTGTTACCGTTTTACCAGAGTAAGCATCAAATAGTTTGTTACCATCTTTAAATAGTTTTGACACGTCAATGGTTTTTTCGCCAATTGGTAGGTTTAAACCAATAACAACCAAATCTTTATAATCGTTATTTTGATAACTTCTGTAGAAAGTATATGGGTTTTGAGTTATCATTTGATGAATACCTGCACCAATAGCCGGATGCTTTGCTCTAAACTTTCCGAGTTTTTGCCAATGCTGTAAAATGGCTTTGGTTTTAGAGTTGTTTTTAATGGCATCCCAATTCATATTAGAACGCAATGTAGCATCGCCTTGTGTACCTTCAATTACCAAAGAACGAGCCGATTCATCGCCATAATAAACTTGTGATGCTCCTGGCGATAATAATAAGTTTGTAGCGGTTTCAAAAGGGTTTTCTCTTGTGGCATCAAACGGGTTAGAATCGTCGTGTGAACTTAAATAATTTAACACACTATATCCTTTTAATTCTGAATTTAAAATGGTGGCATAGTTTTTAAAAACAGTTTCTATTGGGTTTTGAGCAACATTCCATTTAAATTCAAAATTTATAAGACTATTAAATGCTTGGTTAAAATAATTTACTTTTTTATCGCCAAAATCAAAAGATTTTCCGGCACTAATATTATAATTATAAACTTCACCAACTAAATAAAACGGATTATTGTCTAACACGTTTTCTGGGTTATTCTTTTTGTATTCAGAAAAGGCATAGTCACATTCTTTTTTAAATTCTTGCCATACGTATGTTTCGGTGTGTTTTACAGTATCAACTCTATAACCATCTATTCCAAACTCTGTAATATAGTCTGTTAACCATTTCATAATATAAAATCTAGGTGCACGCGGGTAACCTGTTCTTTCAAAAAAGGCGTTTAACTCTGCCACTTCTTTTTCATATCTGCCTTCAGTTTTCCATTTTTGAATTAATTGAGGTGGCAAATTAACAGGCGAGTTGCTTTCGGTTTTAATATCTGGAAGGTTTTCTACCAATGTGCAGGCTGTTGTATTTTTGTAACTATCATAGGTACATTGCGGAGATGTTCTCACCCAATTTAATGGCCAAACAGGGTCTTTTGGAGTAACTGGTCCGGTGTGGTTTATTACAGCATCTAGCAAAATACGAATACCGTTTTTATGAGCTAAGCTAACCAATTCATGTAAATCTTCTTTGGTTCCAAAATTGGGTTCAATGGCGGTCCAATCACTTGTCCAATATCCATGAAAACCGTATGTTGTTCCAGTACCTTCATCGGTACAGCCATGAATTTGCTCTACAATAGGTGTCATCCAAATAGCATTAATACCTAATTCTGTAAAATAGCCTTCTTTTATTTTTTGAGAAATTCCTTTTATATCGCCACCTTCAAAACCTCTTAGCTTTCCGGTTTTTTCGGTTCGGTTAAAATTAATATCGTTAGAGGTATCGCCATTATTAAATCTATCTGTTAATAAGAAATAAATAGTTGCACCTTCCCAAACAAAAGGGGTTTGTTTGTTTACTTGGGTTTTATTACAACTTGTAAAAAGCAGTAGTAGGGTTAAAAAGTTAAAAAAACGGTTCATCTTTATTTTTGAATTTTTAATATGAAAGATTCTAATGGGTTTACATTTATTTGTATGCTTCCAAAGTCTTTTTCAACTATTAAATCTGCTGAAAATTGTTTAAATAATTGATCGTCAACTTTATATTTTTTTTCATCTAAATTCCAAACAGTAATAAGTTCTTTAGGTATTTTTAGATTAAATTCATAGCTGTTTTCAGCATCAAAATTAGAAATAATTATAAGTTTTTCATCAAAATGCCATCTTACAAAAGCGATTACTTTATCGTTATAATTTGGCGTGTGTTTTCTATTGAATTGATGAATATCTTGATAATTACCGGTGAGTGCAGTGCTATTTATGGTAAAGTTTAAAAGGCGTTTATAAAATTCGCGAAGTGCTTTTTCTTCATTTGTAGATTGCCCGCCATCAAACGCTTTATTGTTAAGCCAGCGTTGGTGTGCAGGTACACCAATATAATCAAAAATAGATGTGCGAGAAGGTTTTCCAAAACCAGCATGTTCAGAGCCATCTTCGCCTAGTTCTTGTGCAAAATAAATCATGGTGGGTGATGTGCTAATAGTGGCAGAAACGACCATGGCTGGTTTGCCTTTTTGAGCATTTCCGGCAAAATCTGGACTTGCTATACGTTGCTCATCATGATTTTCTAGAAAATGAAGCATTTGGTGTTCTATATCTTTTAAACTTTCTTGAATAGGTGGAATATGATCTGTTTTTCCATGACCTTGCATGATGTTTTTTAAAGTATCATATAACTGTACTTTATCATACAAATAATCCATTTTTCCTTTTTTAATATAATCTCTGTATAAACTAGGATTGTAAACCTCTGCTAATAAAAAAGCCTCTGGATTTTTCATTTTTATAGACGAATTTAAAAAACTCCAAAATTCAACAGGCACCATTTCAGCCATATCAAAGCGGAAACCATCAACACCTAGTTCTATCCAAAATAGAGCAATGTCTTTAAATTTTATCCAAGAATTTGGTACGGTTTTATCTTTCCAAAAATGATAGTGTGTTTTAAAATCTTCATTTTCAAACCCTGCCGGAAGCGTGTCAAAATCTTTTCTTCCATCTGGACTAACGCCATAATTAATTTTTACAGTTTCATACCAATCGTTCATGTGAGGTTGTGATAACCGCGAGCCATTACCTGTCCATTTTGCTGGAATTTCTTCAAACTTGCCATCTATTAAAGGGTGTTTTTCTCCGCCTAAGGGTAAATAGCCATCTTCCCAACGGGGTACTTTAAAAGCTTGGTTTGGGTTGTAATAAAAATTATTATCAACATGATAATGGAGTGTTTTATCATCTTTTGCACCCAAATTTTCAATGCCTTTTGGTAGGTTTATACTTTTATAATTTCTAGCAACATGATTGGGTACAATATCAATTATTACCTTTAAGTTGGCTTGGTGTGAACGCTCAATGAGTGCTTTAAACTCATCTAATCTGTGTTCTGGGTTTTCTGCTAAATCGGGGTTAACGTTATAATAATCTTTTACTGCATAGGGTGAACCGGCACGTCCTTTTACAACATCGGGGTCATCATTGGAGATTCCATACCTTGTATAATCTGTAATAAGGTTATGATGAGGTACACCTGTGTACCAAATGTGTGTAACGCCCAAATCTTTAATCTCTTTTAAAGCTTTATTTGTAAAATCATTAAATTTACCAACACCATTTTCTTCTATGCTTCCCCACGGTTTGTTTGTTGTATTTGTGTTTCCAAATAAGCGTGTAAATACTTGATAGACAACTTTTTTGCTTTTAATATTGTCTTTATTAGGTTCTAATTCGGTTGTTTGAGTTGCTTTGTTTTTGCACCCTATTAATGCTAAAAAAAGGAAACCCGTTATGTAAATGTTTTGTTTTTTCATTTAGCGTATTTTAAATGCTTTTTTCAAAGTAGTATAATATTAATTGTCAATAAATAGCCAAGTAATAGCTTGTTCAAATTCGGTTTTCCAAAAAGATTCACTATGAGTTCCGTTGGGGTTTATTTTTTTATAAATATTGTGTTTTGAAAAACCACTTGATTTCATGAGTTCAACCATTTCATTCATATTCTCAACCATTTCTTCGCCTTCTTTTTCTCCCATTAAATAATAATATTTAGAATTATTGGGGTGTTTTTTTGTAAAATCAAAACTAGCTTTGGCATACCAAAAAGATGGTGAGAATACACCAGATTTTCCAAAAACATCAGGTCTTTTTACAGCAGCATAATGAGCAAAAAAACCACCTAATGATGATCCTAATATACCAGTATTTTTGTTATCTGGTTTGGTTCTATAGGCTTTGTCAATTTCAGGTTTTAAATTGGTTACTAAAAAATCTAAATATAAATTGCCTTCGCCTTTTCCATATTTTTCATTATCCCAAGCAGAATATTCATTTAAACGCTTGTTTTCGCCATGGTCTATGGCAACTACAATAAGCTGAAAACCTGTTTCATTATACATTTTGTTTAAAGTTTCATCAACTTCCCATTCACCGGTATATGAAGTTTTAGTATCAAATACATTTTGACCATCTTGCATGTATAAAACTGGATAATGGGTTTTTAATGTGTGATAATTTGGTGGTAAATACACACTCACTTTACGTTTTCGGTTTAACTGCGGAATGTTAAAATCGTCAACAAAAACATGTACATTTTTGGTGGCTGTAGAGGGTTTGTTTTTTTGTTTAGAATTGCTCCAATTGGCTATGTTTACCTTAACGGTATCGGTAACTTTTGTAAACGAGTACATTCTGTTTTCAATTGGATTACCATTTTCTAAACACTCAACTGTTTCCCAGTTTCCTAATGTGAATTTATAATTAATGGTTTTTCTATACTTAGGAATGTCAATACTATAAATAGTGTTTTTATTTTTTAATTTGAATTGTTCTCTTCCTCCAGACCATCCTTCAAAATCTCCAGAAATATAGATATCTTTACTAAAGTCATGGGTATTAGGCAACTGGTTAATAATTAATGTAACCACCTCATTATCAATTATTTTATTAGCGTCTTGCTTGCTCTTATCTACACAAGAAAACAGTATTATACTTACAATTAAGGTAATCAAGTGTTTTTTCATTGTAGCATTATTAATAGATTTTGAGTGATTATAAAACAACCGTTTATTGGGTGTTGTTTTTTGTGGTTAAAATGGTGCTTCCTCTTTCATTTAAAATTAGTTTATCATTCCATTCAATGGTATTACCGTTTATTATATTGTTTAGTTTTTTTCCGTTTAAACCAATTTCTTCAAATCGTTTTAAATTTAATTCAATGGTACTTTTATTTTTATTTAATATATGCACTACCGTTTCGGTTTCTAAAACTCTAATGTGCATATAAACCCCTTATTTAAACCAACGAAGAGTATGAATGACTTTTAAGTTTACCCTAAGGCAAAAATATGCAAAAAAAAACTCATGGAATTCATGAGTTAAGACT
>JALRJA010000042.1 GCA_023255235.1 Flaviramulus sp. | reverse complement strand
ATAGATTCTCTAAAAACGATTGCACCACTTTATAAGAATAAACTTACTGTTATGATGGATAGTGGAATTCGAGAGGGTGTCGATGTTGCTAGAGTTATGGCTCATGGTGCAGACTTTAGTTTCATGGGGCGTACCTTTATGTATGGGGTTTCTGCTTTGGGTAGAAAAGGAGGAGATCATACTATCGCTATGCTGAAAGCACAACTTACTCAAGTTATGGAACAGCTTAGTTGTGCTGAAGTTTCAGATTTAGAAGATAAATTAATAAAGAGCAGCTCATTTGCTTAAGTGTTTTGAAAAGTAAGCTAAAGAGTTTGTGGTTCGAATCCCTTCGTGGTCACAGTCTAACCCGCAATCCAAAAAGTTGCGGGTTTATTTTTTTATTCAAAATGAGTTTCAAAAACTAAAATAAAATCTTCTTGAAAGTTCGAAGATTCGAATACTTGGGTCACAGTCTAACCCACAATTCATCTTGTGGGTTTTAAAATTTATTTAGGAAAACTACTTTTTAATCTACAATACGATCAGGATAATCAGTAATGATTCCGTTAACACCCATTTCAATAAGCGCAGCAATATCTTTAGGGTCATTCACAGTATAAGGAATTACTTTAAACCCGTTTGCTTGAAGCGTATGTATTAGGTTGGCATTAAGTTGATAAAAATTTGGATTAATTGCAATAGCTTGAAGCTCATTGGCAACCCCAACAGCACTGAGAGGGTTATTATCGGTTAACAGTGCAATATCATAAGTCTTTGAAAACTCTCTAAAATCACGAAGTTCGTTCCAATTAAAACTGGAAACATATAATTGTTTTGCAGTAAAAATACCTTTAGATACAAAATCATCAAAAAGTTCAACCGTGCCTTTTGCAGTGTTTGCCCCTTTGAGCTCAACGTTTAAACTTACAGCACCATTTATTTCTAAAAGGACTTCTTTAAGTGTTGGAATTTTTGCAGTGCCTAATACTGTTAGCTTGGACAGTTGATTATATGTCTTTCCCTCAATAGCACCATTACCATTTGTGAGTTTGTCTAAAGTTTCATCATGAAACACGATCAACTCACCAGAAGCAATTCGAAACACATCAATTTCAATAGCATCTACACCAAGTTTTAAAGCAGCACGAATGGAAGGTAATGTATTTTCGGGTGCATGACCCATTGCACCTCGATGTCCAATCACCATAATCTTTCTCTTTAAATATTGGCAACACAATGGCAAAGCGTTATACATCTCTATAGGAGAAAGAACACCATTTGCCTGGTGTTCAAGACCAGTAGTGTGGGTTGAGACTTGCGATTTATTTGTTTTTTTCGCGTTATAGTGTAAGTTTAACATTGTTGTGTTTGCTTGCCAAACAGCATACTTTATCACTTTTGTGTTTTTGGCTGCCTTTTCTATGCGTGCTTTGCACAGAGTGCAATTTCCGCCTACAGAAATAGTTGCATTTTCAGTTTGTGCTACCGCTGCAGCAGTCAAAAACAGCATAAAAAAAATGTTGCCGCTAGTGGTGATAAATTTATGAATAAAATAGAACCTAAAATATAATTCTATCAAAAATAAGTGCATACTCCTCATTGATTTAAAGAAATTGATTCTTCTTTTTTTTATCTCTCATATTATTTTCAAAGTATCCACACCAAAATACCTTGTAGTACAGTAATAAAGTTTCAAGATATCTATGTCAATTTAATATATTGATTCTGTGATCCATATATAGCTATAAAAGCAAAACAAAGAACAGGCAGTAGAAATGAAAAATTAATTTCAGATACCCCTAAAATACTTATATCATTCACACCATATCCTCCAATATCTATAATCAAACCTTGTAGTTTTGGCATTAATGCACCACCTACTATTGCCATGACCAATCCAGCAGAGCCAATTTTACTTTCATCTTCTGATAGTTTTCCAAGTGCTATACCATAAATAGTTGGGAACATTAATGACATAAAAAAAGAAACGCCAACCAAACAATAAAGCCCCAGTATATTATTGATAACAATAACGCCTAGTGTACACCCAATGGCAAATAAGGCAAATAGCATTAGTAACCTTCCAGAATTGATAAATCGCAACAGGTAGGTTCCAATCGCACGACCAAATGTAAATAGAACAAATGCTAACATCTGATAGTAACCAGCAGTGACACTATCAACACCAATTCCTTCTGCATATTGATATATATAAGTCCAGCACATAATTTGAGCACCAACATAAAAGATTTGAGCAACTACGCCTTGACTGTATGATTGGTTTACAAAAAGCTTTTTAAAAGTTTGGCCTATGTTAGCACTCTGGTGATTGTTTTTGTTATTAGGCATTTTACTTACAGTAAATAAAACGAGTACTCCTAAAATAACCAACCCAAGAATAACATAAGGGTCTCTTATAACTATTAGGTCAGTGGTTTTAATAAGTGTTTTTGAGGCTTCTTCTAGAGCACTAAAATCTGTTATGTCATCTGACTGAAGTTTTTTTAAGACATATTGTTGTGCTACAAATAATCCAATAATTAACCCCACTGGATTAAATGCCTGTGCTAAGTTTAGACGTTGTGTAGCTGTCTCTTTAGGTCCCATAGAAAGGGCGTATGGGTTTGCTGCTGTTTCTAAAAATGCCAAACCAAAGGTTAAGATGTATAGTGCCATACAAAAAAACCAAAACTGCTCAGTAATTGCGGCTGGATAAAATAGTAGAGCACCCAAAGCATAAATAGAAAGCCCAATTAAAATACCAATCTTATAAGAGTATTTATACATTAATAACGCAGCTGGTAGTGCCATACAAAAATACCCACCATAGAATGCCATTTGTACCCATGCAGCTTGTGAGTTTGAAAGCTCTAATACTTTTTTAAATGCTTGTACCATAGGATCTGTAACGGCATTAGCAAAGCCCCAAAGGGCAAATAAAGAGGTTACTAAAATAAAAGGTATTAATAGCTTTTTTGGAACAATTGGTGTAGAATGAGATAATTTCATGGGTTGTTTTTTGTTAAATTAATCTTATAGATATAATTTGATTAAGAAAGTGACGTAATAAATTTTAAGGTTTTCTAATATTCTCAACCAATTTTTGTACTTCCAAATTGGGAGCTGGTGTGCGGCTACTAACTATTAGTGTCACCACAAAATTGGCTACCATGGCTATGGTACCAAAACCTTCGGGAGATATACCAAACCACCAATTGGCTTTGGTGCCACCTCCAAACCAACCAAACTTAAACTTGAGCATATAGAATATCATCAAGAAAATACCCACAAGCATTCCACTAATTGCGCCTTCCTTGTTAATACGCTTTGAAAAGATACCTAATAGTATGGCAGGAAAGAATGAAGATGCTGCCAAACCAAAAGCCAAGGCAACTGTGGCAGCAACAAATCCAGGAGGGTTAATACCGAAATAACCCGCTAAGCAAACTGCTCCTGTTGCAGCTAAACGTGCTGCAATGAGTTCACCTCGCTCTGATATGTTGGGCATTACCATTTTTTTAAGTAAATCGTGTGACACAGCTGATGAGATGACAAGCAATAGCCCTGCTGCCGTGGAAAGTGCCGCTGCTAGCGCACCTGCTGCAAGTAAAGCAATTACCCAGTTGGGTAGTTGTGCTATCTCTGGGTTTGCAAGTACCATAATATCGGCATCCACGGTGAGCTCATTAGTTGAACTAGTAGCAGTATATTGAATTAATCCATCCTCATTTTTATCGGTAAACCCCAAAAGCCCAGTTGTCTCCCACTTGTCAAACCAGTTAGGCATGTTTTCATAGGGTTGGTTGCTAACTGTTTCTATGAGGTTGGTTCTTGAAAAAACCGCAATGGCTGGTGCTGTGGTATAAAGAATAGCGATAAATAATAGTGCCCATCCGGCAGACTTGCGTGCGTCACTCACTTTTTTGACTGTAAAAAACCTTACAATTACATGAGGAAGCCCAGCCGTTCCTACCATTAGTGCCATAGTAATAGAGAAGACATCTAACATAGACTTGCTGCCTGAGGTATATTCATGAAAGCCAAGCTCCTTGTGTAAGCCATCTAGCTTATCTAGTAAATAAACCCCATCAGCACCACTAGATCCAAAGCCTATTTGAGGGATTACATTACCTGTAACTAAAAAGGAAATAAATACCGCAGGAACCATAAAAGCAAAAATTAACACACAATATTGTGCTACTTGAGTATAGGTTATGCCTTTCATACCACCAAGAACAGCATAGAACAAAACAATACCCATACCAATGAGTACACCTGTAACAATGTCTACCTCAAGGTATCTTGAAAAAACCACTCCCACACCACGCATTTGTCCTGCTATATAAGTGAACGATACAATTAGTGCACAAAATACAGCTACCAATCGTGCTGTGTTAGAATAATACCTGTCACCAATAAAATCGGGTACAGTAAACTTGCCAAACTTTCTTAGGTATGGAGCAAGTAGTAAGGCTAGTAGTACATAACCGCCTGTCCATCCCATAAGGTATACTGAGCCGTCATAACCTCCAAAGGAGATAATTCCAGCCATAGAAATAAACGAGGCGGCAGACATCCAGTCTGCGGCAGTTGCCATACCATTTGCTATGGGGTGCACGCCACCACCGGCAACATAAAATTCTTTGGTTGAAGCGGCACGTGACCAAATAGCAATTGCAATGTATAATGAAAAGCTAAGTCCGATAGCAATCCATATCCAATATTGAAGTTCCATAAGTGTTATTTCTTTATAGTTTTATCTAAACGATTCATCAAATAGATATAGATGAAGATAATGGCGACAAATCCAAAAATGGCACCTTGCTGGGCAAACCAAAACCCAAGTTTAAACCCACCAACTTGAATTGTGTTGAGTTGTTCAACAAACAAGATTCCGCAGCCAAAGGACACTACAAACCATATGCTGAGCAGTATGAATATGTATTGAATATTTTTTTTCCAGTAGATGTTAGAATTCATAATACGTTAGATTTAAATAGTGTTTTTTAATTTTCAAACTCACTACAGTTTGTATTTATAAAGTGTTTAAAATTATATTTGATATACCTTTATTGACCTTTGTTATATTGTTATTTAAAATAAAAAACTAGCAGAATATTCATAAGAAAATAATTCTCAAAGGCTATATCTGCTAGTTTTAACTAATTCGTATTCTGATTAATTATAAATCATGAATAACTGGGTAATAATAAAGCTAATTTCAACATAAAAATTTTAATATGTTTTGTCTTTTTAAATGTGATTTTAATTGTATCCAGGATTTTGAGGAGTCAAATTTGGATTATTAACCATTTCAAGAGCAGGCAACGGAAACAACAAGTGTTTTTCCTGAAAAGCTTGATTTGAACTAAGATTAGTATGACCCACAAAATTATCGAAACCACCTGTTACGCTATTAAACACCTTTCTAAGGCGAACCATATCAAACCACGTAATTTGCTCGTAACATAATTCATGCCATCTTTCTTTCCAAATTAATTCTCTAAATGATTCCTTTGATAAAGAGCTTGGTGTTGTTAATCCTGCTCTATCTCTTACCTTTTTAACAGCTTGAATGGCAGCTGTAGTTGGGCCAGAAACCTCGTTTGATGCTTCGGCGAAAACAAGTAATACTTCAGCAAAACGAATAACAGGAAAATTTAGGAAATCACCTGAGCCATCACCTTCTACAACATCACTTCCATAATTTGCTACATTAAAGAATTTGAAAACATACGGTCCGCCTAAGTCAGTTAGTGCTCCGTTACCTCCTAGAAAGTAATCAGTAAAAAACCACCCTTGACGATTTACTTTTCGTAAGTCTCCACTTTCAAATGAATTATAAAAATTTGTTTCAGGCACATTAGTTTGCCATCCTGTAGCTCCACCTTTTGTAACGTTTAACGGTGGGAGAAAACTATATGCCAATGGGTTTGCTTCAACATTTGGTGCATATTGTATGCTAAAAATATGTTCAAGTTTGTTTTCGTT